>JAGVTI010000293.1 GCA_019136935.1 Deltaproteobacteria bacterium | reverse complement strand
GGTCCGCTGATGCCGAAAGATTCTCTTCTTATGGATCTGACCTCCCTGAAGGAGGATCCCGTCCGGGCCATGCTGGACGCATCGGCCTGCGAGGTGGTGGGGTGTCACCCCCTTTTCGGTCCCGCCGTCGCGACCCTGTCGGGTCAGCACGTGGTCCTGTGTCCCGCCAGATCGACGCGGTGGTTCCCGTGGCTGAAGGAAATATTCGAGAAGAATCATGCGGTCGTGACGGTTACCACGCCGGAGAAACACGACCGGATGATGTCGTTGGTCCAGGTCCTGAATCATCTGCACACCATTCACCTAGGCATGGTCCTCGGGCAGGAGGGGATGTCCTATGAGGAACTCAGCCGGTGGTCAACGCCGGTTTTCGAGGCAAAACTCCAGTTCATCGGGAAAATATTTCATGAGCAGCCGTCCCTGTATGCGGAAATCCTGGTCAATAATCCCCATCTGGAAAGAATCTGCGGTCTTTACCGGGATACTTTCGGCAGGCTGGAGAATGTGGTAAAAGATAGAAAAGCCGAAAGCGTCGTTGGGTTGATCGAAGAGCAAAACGCCGTCCTGTGGCCGAAATCCTGACCGATAGATGCCCGGCGGTATGATCGACGGATGTTTGCCGGGCCGATCGCCGACGGACCTACGCAAGAAGGGAAGAGGTGGAACATGGCCGATAACAACGACTCCATAAAGTATCTGGCGGATTTGATTCTGAGGACGCAAAAGACGGTATTTTTCACCGGTGCGGGGGCCAGTACGGAATCGGGTATCCCCGACTTCCGCAGTCCCGGCGGCATCTGGAGCCGGTTCGATCCCGACGATTTTACGCTCGATCAATTTTTACGCAGCCACGAGAGCAGGAAAAAACAGTGGCAGTTCCTTCTGGGGACGAGTTCGATCCGGGTTGCCCGGCCGAATGCGTCTCATCTGGCGATTGCCGAGCTCGAACGGATGGGACGCGTCGATTGCATCATTACGCAGAACATCGACGGTCTCCATCAGAAAGCCGGTTCGAATCCCGACCGGGTTTACGAACTCCATGGGAACCTTGCCTGGGTCCGGTGTCTCAAGTGCCGACAGCGCTATCAGACCGATTGGGTGATTGAACGGAACGACGGCCTGAAAGAGGTTCCCGATTGCGAATATTGCGGGGGCATCCTGAAACCGGAGGTGATTTTTTTCGGGGAGATGCTTCCCAAGAAGACCCTGGAATCAGCAGCTTACCGTTCATGCCACTGTGAGCTGTTCATTGTGATCGGATCGTCCCTGGTTGTCTATCCGGCGGCACTCATGCCCGAATATGCCAAGGCGTCCGGGGCGAAACTCGTCATTATCAACATGGCGAAAACCCCCTGCGACGGCTGGGCCGATCTGGTCATTAACGGGCAGGCCGGTGACACGATGGCGAAAGTCATGGGAGAGATCCGGGTTTCGATGGAGGACCGCTGTTGATGGAAAACCGTATCTATCCCCAAAGTCCCCGTGTCGGTGTCGGTGCCCTCGTGATCCACGAGGGGAAGGTCCTGCTGATCAAACGCGGAGCCCCCCCGAATGAAGGTCTGTGGGCCGTACCGGGCGGGTCTCTTGAACTGGGGGAAAGCCTCCGGGAATGCGCGGAAAGGGAGACCTTCGAGGAAACGGGGGTGACTGTCCGGGCGGGAAAGCCGGTTTATACTTTTGATATAATCGAGCGGGATCCGGCGGGGAAGATCCGTTTCCATTTTGTCATTGTTGACCTGACGGCGACCTATGTCGACGGTGTCCCCTGTGGAGGTGATGATGCCCTGGAGGCGAAATGGGTCGGGAAAGAGGAGATCCGGAATTTGTCCACAGGAGAAAATACGTTGAAGCTCCTGGAATACGTGCGTTTTTTCGATTGAAGGGAAGCGGTCATGAAGGTCATTTTTCACGAGGATTTTCATCGGGTTTACGCATCGGATCCGGCGGCGGCGTCGGGAAGAATGGAGGCGGTTACCCGGGTTCTGAACGGAAAGGTGGAATGGATCCAGGCGATTCCCGCAGAAGACAAGGATATTGAATGGGTTCACTCTCTCCGCCATATCCAGAAGGTGCGCCTGGAAGGGACTTACGATATGGCGGCCCTGGCCGCGGGAGGGGCCATCCAGGCCGCCGGCATAGGTCTGAAGGAACCCGCCTTCGGCCTGATTCGACCGCCGGGTCATCATGCTTCCGAGGACAGCGCGTGGGGATTCTGCTATTTCAACAACATGGCCGTTGCCTTGACGAAGTTGTTGCGGCAGGGGCTGATCAGGAAAGCGGCTGTCCTCGATTTTGATCTCCATTACGGAGACGGAACAGTCAACATCCTGGGCGGACTGGATCACATCGCCATTTTCAACCCGTCCGCATCCAATCGGAACCATTATCTGCGGTCGGTGGAAGATTTTCTGACCGAGCAGGACGCAGACATCATCGGGATATCTGCGGGGTTTGACAATCATGCCGAGGACTGGGGAGGGCTTCTGATGACGGAGGACTACCGCGCGATGGGCAAGATGGTCAAGGATGCGGCGGAGAGAACCGGCGCGGGGTGTTTCGCCATTTTGGAAGGCGGGTATAATCACCGCGTCCTGGGGCAGAACGTTCTGGCCCTGATCGAAGGCATGGAGGGGGCTTCTCACCGGTAATCGCCGCGAGGACCCTGCAACCGGTGCCTCCGTGAACGATCCGGGTATCGAGGCTGTGTCGCAATGTCATTCTGAGGCGCCAGCCGAAGAATCTTGTCCTTTCAATATGCCGTTATTATTGGATTCTACGCTTCGCTCTGAATGACCATGAATATGAATCAGGTATGATGAGACCGTTTCATCAGCCGGTCAGATAATCCCTTTTTTCGGTTATTTCACCGATTCCGCCGGAGCTGGAGCAGGTGCGGAAAACAGCTTCAGGCGTTTCTTCTCGATCTTCTTGTAACGATACTGGACATAGGCGTCCCGGATGGCGATATAAGGATCGATGGCGGCCCCTTTCAGGGCTTCGTAGTCACCGATCCGCAGCGATGTATCGTTGATGATCTCGTAGGTCCGCACGCCGGAGGAGGCATACCAGGGATTCAGGTAGGAGACGGGGTACAGAAAGAACTCTCCCACCGTGCCCAGGGTGTCGCGCGGACTGGAGGGGCCGAGGACGGGCCAGACGATGTAAACCC
>JAGVTI010000266.1 GCA_019136935.1 Deltaproteobacteria bacterium | reverse complement strand
TGTACGTCAACGCCTGGCAGGCCATGCCCGGGGGCGGGACGCTTTCCCTCCGGACGGATAATGTCAACGGGGGGAATAGCGCAGGAAATATGCCGGATGACCGCATGGCGGGGGCTTATATCCGCATTGCCGTGACCGATACGGGAATCGGCATGGATGAAAAGACGAAAGAGCGTATCTTCGACCCCTTTTTTACGACCAAAGACCGGGGCAGGGGCACGGGGTTGGGCCTGCCATCCGCTTACGGCATTATCAAGAATCACGGCGGCTTTATCGGTGTCTACAGCGAGAAAGGTCAGGGTTCCACCTTCAATGTTTACCTGCCGCGTACCCGGAAAGACTTGGCCGAGGCGGCGACGGGGGCGTCCAAAGAGCTCCGCCGGGGAACGGAAACCGTTTTGGTGGTGGATGACGAAGAAATCAACATCCAGGTTACGGAACGGATCCTCGGGAAACTGGGTTACCGGGTCATTACGGCAAACAGCGGCCGGGAGGCCGTCGACCTCTGCCGCGGCCTGCAGGCGGAAATCGACCTGGTGATCCTGGACATGGTCATGCCCGGCATGGACGGCGGCGAGACCTACGAGAACCTGAAACGGATATGTCCTTCCATGAAATGCATCCTGGCCAGCGGCTACAGTATCAACGAAAAGGCGGCGAATATCATGGAAAAAGGTGTCGAAGCCTTCATTCAGAAGCCTTTCAGCGGGGGGGATCTGGCGGATACCGTGCGCAGGGTGCTCGACGGGGCAAACGGGGGCGGCGTTGATGCGCCCGGATTGTTGGGTTCCACCAGCAGAGCCGGAACATCCTGAACTCGGATCCGGACCGCGGTCGATGCATTTTAGAAGGACGAAAAAAGACGAAGCCTTGAGAAGTCCGTAAAAACGGATCACTAAAAGAAGGAGGTTGGAAAATGGAGCAACACATCTTCTGGCTGGGGCACTCCAGCGTCAAAATAAAGGGAAGCAGGATTGTTTATATCGATCCCTGGAAAATCAAGACGGCGGAAAAGGCGGATTTGATCCTCGTCAGCCACAGTCACTACGATCATTTTTCCCCGGATGACATTGAAAAGATCCGTAAAGAGGATACGGTTGTCCTGGCCCCCCCTGACTGCCTTGCGCCCCTGGGAGGTAACGCCCGGGCGATGAAACCGGGGGACACGGCCGTTGTTTCCGGTGTCACCGTGACCGCCGTCCCCGCTTACAATGTGAACAAGTCCTTTCATCCCAGGAGTGACGACGGCCTTGGTTTTCTTGTTACGGCGGACGGAAAGACGATTTATTACGGCGGGGACACGGACCGGATTCCCGAGATGGACCAGATCCGGGCCGATATCGTGATCCTTCCCGTCGGCGGGACCTACACCATGACGGCGGAGGAAGCGGCGCAGGCGGTCAATCGAATCAAACCGGGGTTGGCCATCCCGATTCATTTCGGGGACATCGTCGGGTCCATCGAGGATGCCGGACGCTTTAAGGATCTGTGCACCGTTGCCGTTTCGATTTTACCCGTATCGGAGGATTAAATCCCCCCGGTGAAATCGAATCCTTAATGAGCGAAAATAACAAGGAAATATTACGCCACGGATGCGAAGGATGCGGCGTTATTTTTTTTCGGCGCGGCCTTGACAGGATAGAATCGATGTTTATTATAGCTTCGTTTTATGAGCCGGGGGCGAGACGGCACCGATAAATCATTATACAATATGAGAAAGGAGATAGTGGGGGATGAAAATCAGACCGTTGCAGGACAGAGTGATCGTGAAGCGTTTGGAGGAAGAGCAGAAAACCAAGGGAGGGATCATTATCCCCGATACGGCCAAGGAGAAACCCATCGAGGGCGAGGTGATTGCCGTGGGCAAAGGAAAAATCATGGAAGACGGCAAGGTCGTGAAACCGGATGTGAAGGTCGGGGATCGTGTCCTGTTCAGCAAGTACGGCGGAACGGAAGTGAAAATCGACGGTGTGGATTACCTCATCATGCGGGAAGACGATATATTGGGCATTATCGAGAAGAAATAATTGACATAAGGAGGATTCGTTATAATGGGAGCAAAGATCATTCAATATGATGAAGAGGCAAGAAAATCCATCCTCAAGGGCGTGAACACGCTGGCGGATGCCGTCAAGGTGACGTTGGGCCCCAAGGGCAGGAATGTCATCCTGGACAAGAGTTTCGGCGCCCCCACGGTGACCAAGGACGGCGTGACCGTGGCGAAGGAAATCGAGCTGGAAGACAAGTTTGAGAACATGGGCGCCCAGATGGTCCGGGAAGTGGCGAGCAAGACCAGTGACGTCGCCGGTGACGGAACGACGACGGCCACTATTTTGGCCCAGGCGATCTACCGCGAAGGTGCCAAGACCGTCGCCGCCGGCAGCAATCCCATGGACGTAAAGCGCGGAATCGACAAGGCCGTCGAAGCGGTCGTGAAGGAATTGAACAAGCTGAGCAAGCCCACCAAGGACCAGAAGGAAATCGCCCAGGTCGGCACCATCTCCGCCAACAACGATGAGGACATCGGCAACATCATCGCCGAGGCCATGGGCAAGGTCGGCAAGGAAGGCGTGATCACCGTCGAGGAAGCGAAGGGCCTGGAAACGGAACTGGACATCGTCGAAGGCATGCAGTTCGACCGCGGGTATCTTTCTCCCTATTTTGTAACCAATCCCGAGAAGATGGAAGTCAGCCTCGAAGATTGTTACATTCTCATCAACGAAAAGAAGATCAGCGGCATGAAGGACCTCCTGCCGATCCTGGAACAGATCGCCAAGATGGGACGTCCCCTGCTGATCATCGCCGAGGACATCGAAGGGGAAGCCCTGGCAACCCTGGTGGTGAACAAGATCCGCGGCACCCTCCATGTGGCGGCCGTCAAGGCGCCCGGCTTCGGTGATCGCCGCAAGGCCATGCTGGAGGATATCGCGATCCTGACGGGCGGCAAGCTGATCTCCGAAGAGATGGGTTCGAAGCTGGAGAATGCGACGATTGAAGATCTCGGCCGGGCCAAGCGTGTCAACATCGACAAGGACAACACGACCATTATTGACGGCGCGGGCAGCCGTAAGGATATTGAAGGCAGAGTAAAGCAGATCCGTGTTCAGATCGAAGAGACGACGTCCGACTACGACCGGGAAAAACTTCAGGAGCGGCTGGCGAAACTCGTC
>JAGVTI010000073.1 GCA_019136935.1 Deltaproteobacteria bacterium | reverse complement strand
TCGAAAGGCTTGCAGAGATAATCGTAAGCGCCTCCGCGCAAGGCCCGGACCGCGGAATCGATGGAGGCCTGGCCTGTCATGAGAATCACGGTGACTTCAGGATGTTGTTTCTGCAGGAAAGAAAGCGCCTCGAAACCATTCATGCCGGACATCATGACATCCATTAAAACCAGGTCACAGTCGTGAGTCCCGACGTAAGCCAGGGTTTCCTGACCGTTTTGAAAAGTTTCGATGTCGTAGCCTTTGTCCCCGAGCAGGATTTTCAGACTGTCGATCATGCGCGGTTCGTCGTCGGTGATGACAATTTTCGGTTGGTAAGGCATTGATGTGACCCCCCGTCGATTAAGCGGTGGAACCGGCTGATACGGTTTTCCCCTGTCCTGGAACGATTTGTTCGTCAGGTCGAATGGACCGGCAGAACAATCGTGAAGACGGCCCCTTTCCCCGGGTTACTGCTGCAAGTCACTGTTCCTCCGAGTTCTTTGATCGTGTTGTAAACTACGGAAAGCCCGATACCCGAGTGTCCGGTGCCCTTGGTACTCAGGTAGGGTTCGAACAGGCGTGTTTCGATTTCGGGAGGAATGCCCGGCCCATCATCGCGAACGGTGATTTTCACATGCCCTCGGGCGACGGCATCGGGAATTTTGCCGGAGCTGTCGGGTGCTTCGGGAACATAGGCGCTTTCGATGAAGATATTGCCCCGTCCTTTCATGGCTTCTACGGCGTTTTTGACCAGGTTGAGGTAGACCTGTTTCAACGCATCCCGGTTGGATTGAATTTGGGGCAGCGCCGGGGCCAGATCCGTATGAATCCTGATGTCTGAAGTTTTCGGCAGGGCCTGGCCGACGATTTTAACGATATCGGTCAGCAGGGCGTTGAGGTCGAGAGTCGCCCTTTTAAAGGATCTTGTTTTCGCGAAGTGCGACAACTCCTTCAGGATGCGGGTGATGCGGTCAATTTCCTCTCCGATGACCCGGATTTCGCTTTGCGCCGGGTTTTCCTCATCCAGGCGGGATGACAGAATCTTGAGGTAATTCTTGATGATCCCCAGGGGATTGTTTGCTTCATGGACGACTTTGCGGGCGAGGTCCGTCATTGCCGTCAGGCGTTCCACCGCGCGTAAAGGGCGATCGAGGCCTGGCACACCAGCAGGTTCAGCAGTTTCTCCTCGCGCATAAGAGCCTTTTCTTCAGGCCTGTCCACACCGGCGACCAGTGCGCCGATTTTTTCCCCCAGGCGGACCAGGGGCAGACTGAAGATTCCTTCACAGTCGAGGAGATGCCGGATCTGTTCATCCAGGATTGCCGGCTTTTCCGATTCGCCGCCGGTCAAAGATGAAAGCGGGTGTCCTTCCTGGATCGAGCGGTTGATCAGGCTGTCCTTGTTATATTTGGATATGACCAGCCCCGGAGGAAATTCGACACGCCCCTGGTCCGTGACCACCCTGGCCTTCAGGAGCCCGTCTTCGGGGTCGAAAAGGAAGAAGATGACTTTTCGCATGTCGAACAGGACGGCTAATCCTTCCTGAATCGTTTTCAGGATGGCGTTTTCGTCGGGGCAGGCGACCAGATTCTGCAGGACCCCGGCCATGAGAGAGAAGTTCCTGACCTCATTGACCAATTCCGGGGTTTGAATATCGATCCGTTCGCCTTCGGAGGAAGGGTTCTCTTTCTCTCCGATGGAAAGACCCAGGAACGAGGCGAGTTCCTGTACCTCCTGTTCCGCCTGGAGCATCATCTCCACCGTATCGGGGAAAGTACAGGGGAAAAGGCCCTTGAGGACGCAGAAGGCCTCGTCGCTCGAACCGGTTGTCCGGGACAGGTCGTTTGCCGCATAGACGATCCTCACCAGGGGAAAGGATTCCTTGATCCGGGCCGCCGGTTCATGGTGGTACCGGACGGCGTCGACCGTCATGGAATCGAAATTCCAGCGATTGAGGAGCCATGCCCCGATTTCCGTGTGGGGAAACCCCGTCCTGGTTTCTTTTTCCAACAGCGTTTCTCCGGATTTTTCCGCGCCGTCCAGAACGGCCTTGTATTCGTCGGGAAATTTCGTCGCCAGGAGAAGACGGCCGATATCATGAATCATTCCGGCCAGGAAAGCCTGTTCGGGCAGATTGTAGGCGGCCTTTTCCGCGATCATTTTCGCCAGAGCCGCGGAGGTCAGGGAATGGCGCCAGAAACGTTTCAGGTCGAACCCGTTGGAAACCGCGTCCGACTTGTTGAAGACCTGGTGCACGGCGGAACTGATGGCCAGATTCTTGACGGCATTCCGGCCCAGCCGGATGAGGGCCTGATCGATCTGGACAATTTTGCCGGTTGACCTGAAATAAGAGGAATTGGCCAGCTTCAAAATTTTAGCGGCCATGGAGGCGTCGGATTGGATTATTCTGGCCAGTTCCCGGGTGTTGCCGTTTTCATCCTGGCAGGCGAAAATCAGTTTTACGAGAATATGAGGCAATATCGGAAGGTTATGAGACGATTCGATGCGAGAGATGTATTGTTGCAGCCGATCATTCATATTTTGAAACAGCCGTTTTCAGCTTGTCCCGAGGGGGGATGATCTTCGGGCGAAACCATAGAATGACGATATTACGGTATATTTCTATGCCAAAACGAGGTTGCTGTCAATGAAAATGTCTGTTGGCGGGCTTTCCCGGAGGCGGAAACCGGGTCAGAGCCGATCGGGACGGCGATGACGATGCAGATGGGCAGGGACATGGAGGGATGCCGCCGGCCCCGGTCCCTCCAGGATGACGCGTGAACGGACCGGGGCCTTGCAGCATTGAAAAGGAGATCAGTAGTCGTAATCGCCCATATCGGGGGGCATGCCGCCGGGCATGGCGGATGCGGCCGATTTCTTCTTCGGTTTCTCCGCGACCATGGCCTCGGTGGTGATGAGGACGGACGACACGGAAGCGGCGTTCTGCAGGGCAAAACGGGCGACCTTGGTCGGATCGATGATGCCCGCTTCCAAAAGGTTCCCGTAGATACCCTTGTCGGCATCGAAACCGAAATCACCCTTGCCGTCCTTGACCTTTTCGACGACGATGGAGCCTTCATAACCCGCATTCAAGGCGATCTGGCGAAGCGGTTCTTCGATGGCCCGCCTGATGATGTTCAACCCCTGTTTTTCATCCTGGTCGGCCAGATCGACCTTTTCCAGTGCGGGGATGCTCCGGAGCAGGGCGACGCCGCCTCCGGGAACAATGCCTTCCTCGACGGCCGCCCGGGTTGCGTGGAGGGCGTCCTCGACGCGGGCCTTTTTCTCTTTCATTTCCAGTTCCGTGGCCGCGCCGACCTTGATGACCGCCACGCCGCCGACCAGCTTCGCCAGGCGTTCCTGAAGCTTTTCACGGTCGTAGTCGGAGGTCGTTTCTTCGATCTGGGTGCGGATCTGCTTGACCCGGCCCTCGATATCGGCCCGGGATCCGGCGCCGTCGACGATCGTCGTGTTGTCCTTGTCGATCGAGACCTGCTTGCAGCGGCCGAGATCGTTGAGGCCGACATTTTCCAGTTTCAGGCCGATATCCTCCGAAATGACCTTGCCCCCCGTCAGGACGGCGATATCTTCCAGCATGGCCTTGCGGCGGTCGCCGAACCCCGGCGCCTTGACGGCGGCGCACTTGAGGGTGCCGCGGATCTTGTTGACGACGATCGTCGCCAGGGCTTCGCCCTCGATGTCTTCGGCGATGATGAGCAGGGGGGCTCCCATTCTGGCGATCTGTTCCAGCAGGGGAACCATGTCCTTCATCATGCTGATTTTCTTTTCGTGGAGGAGGATATAGGGGTCTTCCATGTGGATTTCCATTTTTTCGGGATCCGTGACGAAATAGGGCGACACGTAACCCCGGTCGAACTGCATCCCTTCGACGATGTCCAGGGTCGTTTCCATGCCCTTGGCTTCTTCGACGGTGATGACCCCTTCTTTGCCCACCTTGGCCATGGCTTCGGAGATGATTTCCCCGATGGTGGTGTCGTTGTTGGCCGACACGGTGCCGACCTGGGCGATTTCCTTCTTGTCCTGGACGGGTTTGGAGATCTTCTTCAATTCTTCGGAAACGACCTGGACGGCTTTATCGATGCCTCTTTTCAGGGACATGGGATTCATCCCGGCCGCCACCAGCTTCGATCCTTCCCGGTAAATCGCCTGGGCGAGAATCGTTGCGGTCGTCGTGCCGTCCCCGGCGGTATCGGACGTCTTCGACGCCACTTCCTTGACCATCTGGGCGCCCATATTTTCGAAACGGTCTTCCAACTCGATTTCCCTGGCCACCGTGACGCCGTCCTTCGTGATGACGGG
>JAGVTI010000287.1 GCA_019136935.1 Deltaproteobacteria bacterium | reverse complement strand
GCACCGTCCCCGGCGCAATAGAATCCTTTTCCGTCAGGATCAGCAAATCGTCGCCGTGGACCTGGTGGGCCAAAATCAGGCGTTCGTCCGGAAAATCGAACGTTTCCGAGATGATTTCGCGGTTCCTCCGGACGTTTTCCGGCCGGTCCCCCAGCCTGACGCTGACATTCAGGCTGGAAAACGGTGCAGGGCTCGTCCCCCCCAGCCTCGTGCAGAAGGCATGTGACAAGAAACCAAACCGATCAAGCGCGTCCGACTGGAGATAGGCGAAGGTTCCCCGGGTTCTGAAATGAAACATTTTCGCATCCTTATAAAGTGATACAATTCCTTTTATCGTTTTTCCGATCACCCGTCAAGATGCGGCATCAAGCATGTCGGGATGCCAGGTAGTCCATGAGATCCCGCATATCTTCGGGAAGGGGGGCGACGAACTCCATCTTCCGGCTGTCCCGGGGATGGACGAAAACAATCCGCCAGGCGTGAAGGGCCTGGCGCGGCAACATCGAAAGCCTGGCCCGCAGGGCCGGATCCCTGACGGAAGCGAGACGGCCTTTCCCACCGTAGACGCGATCCCCGACAACGGGATAACCTGCCGCCGACAGATGAACCCGGATCTGGTGCGTTCTTCCCGTCTCGATATCCACGGCGAGAAGGGTCACTTCACCGTAGCGGGCGGCAACCCGCCAGCGTGTAACGGCCTCCTTTCCCCGCCTGCTTCGCGTTGACATTTTTTTCCGATCCTCCGGATGGCGCCCCACGGGAAGGCTGATCATCCCTTCGTTTTCCGGCGGGCTCCCGAAAACCAAGGCCTGGTAGGTTTTCCCGACCGAGTGGTCCTTGAACTGCCCGGAGAGATGCCGGTGGGTCTCGTCATCCTTCGCCACCAGGAGGATCCCGGACGTGTCTTGATCCAATCGATGGACGATGCCGGGACGGATGACGCCGCCTATACCGGAAAGGTCACCGCAATGGTGGAGAATCGCATTGACCAGGGTTCCTTCCCGGTGGCCCGGCGCGGGGTGAACCACCATGCCCGCGGGCTTGTTGATGACCAGGAGATGCCGGTCTTCGTACAGGATTTGCAGGGGGATGTCCTGGGCCGTGACCTGCCAGGGTTGAGCCGGACGGATGATGAATTCGACGACGTCCCCGGCTTTCAGCTTCAAGCCCGCCTTGGACACGACCGACCCGTTGATGCGGATCTCGCCGTCCTCGATCATTTTCTTGACCTGGGAACGGGAAAGGGAGGGATATTTCCCGGAAAGGAAAACATCCAGGCGGAGCGCCCTCTCTTCGTCCGAAACCGTGCAGATCTGCCGAATATCATTCACAGGCTCTACCGCCTTAATGGGTTTGACAGCCCCGGAAAAGGTCCGATCCTGCCGATTGAGGAGCGACGGCGACGGAAGTCTCTTGTCAGATCAGCCCCGCCGCGTTCGCCCAGGATGACGAATTGAGCAATTTTCGACTTTTTACGAGGTCAGCAAGGTTGCAGCATGTTCAAAGCTCCGACCGGCGATGATCTTCATGCCATCGCGGATCAGCGGGAATTCGCCGTCATCGACCGTTCTCACGTCGAGAAGGACTTCCCCGCCGTCGATGCGGGCGATCACGGGAACATCCAGGCAACGCAGGCGCTCTTCCAGGCGGACTGAAGACAGGCCGTCATATCGCATCGCGACCAGCATCGTCTCGATTTCCTGCATCGGGAGGGCCCCGCCGCCGACGGCGGAGAAACCCTTTTTCAGGGTGATCTCCAGCCCTTCAATCCCGGCGCGGCGCAGAACGGCGGCAAGCCTTTTCGCCCTTTTGGCCGTAACGGGCAGAGGTTCCGTCAAACTATGGAGGGTTCGTATTGCCCGGACGGCGTTTTGGGGATTGAGATACTGGACCAGGGTGCCTTCGAGGGCCGCCAGAGTCAGCTTGTCAATCCGGAGAGCCCGGTTCAGGGGATTTCTCATGACATCGGCCATGATTTCCTTCTTACCCAGGATGATACCCGCCTGAGGCCCCCCCAGCAGCTTGTCGCCGCTGATCGTCGCCACATCGACGCCGGAGTTCATGACCGACCGGACGGTCGGTTCACGCCCCAGACCGTAGGAGGCCAAATCGATCATGCAGCCGCTGCCAAGATCGTCCATGACCGGGATGCCGTAGGCTTTTCCCAGGGAAACGAGGGCTTCCAGGGAAACCTCCTCGGTGAATCCCACAATCCGGAAATTACTCGTGTGGACCTTCATGATGAGGCCCGTCCGCTCGGAGACGGCCCTCTCGTAATCGCCCTGGCGGGTACGGTTGGTCGTTCCCACTTCACGGAGAATGGCCCCGCTTTTTTCCATGATATCCGGAATACGGAATTCGCCGCCGATCTCGACCAGTTCTCCCCGCGAGACGATGGCTTCGCGCCCCCTGGCAAGGGTATCGAGCACCAGAAGGACCGCGGCGGCATTATTATTGACGACCAGCGCCTCCTCGGCACCGGAGAGAAGGCAGAGCAGTTCCCGGACATGACTGTACCGGAGTCCCCGCTCCCCCTTTTCGAGGTCATACTCCAGGTTGCTGTAGGAACCGGCCACTTCCATCAGGCGCTCCAGGGCGTCCCCGCACAGGGGCGATCTCCCCAGGTTCGTGTGCAGAACCACACCGGTGGCATTGACGACTTTCCTCAGGCGAAAGCGGTGCATTGCCGTCAGCCGCTCTTCAACCTTTCCGGCAACATCGTCGAGGCGAGGCATTTCCGTCATGTTTCCCGGCGAGGCAAGAATCGCTTCCCTGAGCTCCTCCACCACGGCCCGGCTTGCAGCGACAAGGTAGTCCCTTCCATTTTGGGAAAAAGCGCCTTTTTTTTCCAGGGCAAGAAGAAGTTCGTCGATCTTGGGGAGGTGCTTCAGCAGGTCTTTTTTTCGCTCATCCATCATTCACCCCTGTTTATTGAAACTCCGGCGTCCGGCCCGAGGAACGCGTTTTCCCCTGTCCCGGCCGACCAGATGGCGAATTTAACACATTTTGCCCCCAAGGGCACGAAAATGTTGGCAAGGCATCAATAATATTGAAATATATTCGATATTTAAATGCAATATGATAATTTGTTTCAGTTTTTTCTTGCATCCACCTTTTTTTTCCTATATGAAACCCTGAACCTGTAAAGCGGTCTCACATCATTTAAATCTCATCCTGTATTGGGATGAATCCTTCTGG
>JAGVTI010000196.1 GCA_019136935.1 Deltaproteobacteria bacterium | reverse complement strand
GGACATGGCCGGTTTGCCGGTCAAGTGGATCAAAATGATCAAGCAGTCAATGAAGACGCTGGCCCCCCGGTTCAACACGGAGAGGATGCTGATCGAATACTTCAATGACATGTACGCCCCTACGGCCAAAAGAGCCAAGGAGCTTTCACGGGACTCCTATGCCCTGGCGAAGGAGCTCGCTGACTGGAAAAGCAAGCTGCCCATGCGGTTCGCTTCGCTGCGGCTTCTCGATTTCAGCGTCGAAGGATTTCACGGCGAGATGATCCATGTGGATGAGCCCCTGTCCGTAACGGTTCATATCGACGCGGGAAAAATGGATCCGAAAGAGATCTATGTGGAAATGATCATCGGCAGAAAAGAAAAAGACGACATGCTGGGAGACGTGGAATGCGTTCCCCTGTCCCTGACGAATGCGGACGACCCGGCCAGGCTGACCTTTTTCGTGGAATACGTCGTTCGGGAGAATGGTCCCTACAGCTACGGTGTCCGGGTTATGCCTCACCACCCGCAACTGTCGTCCAAGGTCGAACCGGGTCTGGTTTTCTGGGGATAATCAACGGGGCGAATCCGTTTTATTTTTTCCCGATCAGCCACAGGATGATGGTCAGGATGATGCTGATCAGAAGACTCGTGGCAAGGGGAAAATAGAAGGAAACGTGTTTTCCCCGGAAGTGGAAATCTCCCGGAAGCCGTCCGAACCAGGGGATCTTTCCGGAAAAGAGCAGAACCATTCCCAAAACGGCGGTGACGCCCCCGATGACGATCAGGAGCTTGCCCAGCTGCGGCAGGGGTGTCATGGCGGACCCTCCTGCGTCCATTGAAAGGGCGCCTCGGCGCTGAAATCGGGGCAGAGGTTCCGGTCGTCGACTTCCTGCACGAAGAGCTGTTCAAACCTCATGTCGAGGGCGCGGTTGACCACGTTCTCGTATTCCTCGCGGGTAACGCGCCTTCCCAGCGATGGATGATCCTTCATGGCGGGGGACGGCGTATACTGGGACATCAGGCTCAGGGGAATGCCGCGTGACAGATGGTCCCGGATCAGCGACAGGACCTGGATGCTGTTTTCAATATGACCGGGGAGGATCAAGTGGCGGATGATCATCCCCCGGGTTGCGATCCCGCCGTCATCCAGTTCCAGGTCCGGGCCGACCTGGTTCATCATTTCGCGGATCGACTCCAGGGCGAAGCGCGGATAGTCGCGCACGCCGGACCATTCATGGGCATTCTCTTCGTTCCCGTATTTGAAATCCGGGAGGTAAATGTCGACCAGGCCGTCCAGCATCCGGATGATCCCGGGATTTTCGTATCCTCCGCAGTTGTAGACGAAAGGCAGGGTCAACCCCGCATCCCAGGCCAGTTGAAGGGAATCGATCAACTGCGGCAACTGGGGGGTTGGCGTGACCGCCTCGATATTGTGACAGCCCTGGTTCTCCAGGGCGAGGATGTGACGGGCCAACTCCAGCGGGGTCAGGGTTTTCCCGTGCACCCCGTGACTGATCTGGTGATTCTGACAGAACCGGCACCGGAGGTTGCAGGAAGACAGAAAGAGAGTGCCCGCACCGCGTGTTCCTGAAATGGGGGGTTCCTCTCCGTGATGGGGCAGGGCCCGGGCAAGGATGATTCCGTCGTCCAGCCCGCAGATGCCCTTTTCCCCTGCAGCACGATTTACGCCGCATTGCCGCGGGCAAAGGCGGCAGGAGAGAAGAGCTTTCCGGAGATCGTCCCGTTCGTTGCCGGTTATGCGAACTTGATTCATGGCTTACGGCCTTTCGGAGCGGTCCGGTGCCTTGCCCGGATCAAAGAGGCAGGACGGAAGTCCGGATCCGTCCGCTTTCCACCAGTTCGAGAAATTCTTCTCCCAGGTGAGCCGACTGTTCGACGGCTTTCCACCAGTTGCGGATCCGCGTATCCTGGTCGTTCACGTAGGTGACGAGATCCTGCCGATCCGGGATTTTCCCGTCGGGGAGCGTGGAGACAAAGACCGGTGTCGGATAGACCATGAGCACGTTGTCCATCAATTCCGCAGGCGACCGCCGTGATTTGAGGTGCTTGTCCAGCCAGGTGGGTTTGCTCTGGGCCTGGTGATGGAAAAAGAGAGTCATCTCTCCGGCACAAGGCGTGAACGATTCGTTGATGTGGTAATCCACCAGCCCTCCGGCCCGGTAGATTCCCCGGGGGGCGCCGAAAATATCTCTCACGCCGGAAACGACAAGGGGGATCGCCCCCGAGGACAGGACGGCGTGTTTGAAGTTGGATGTGTTCAGAGGGATGTACCGGCCGCGGAATGAACCGTTCAGGCAGAAGGCGGGCGGCTTGGGGCCGGAGTAGAATACAACCCTTTCAAAAAAACGGTAGATCGTTTTGGGGAGAACCAGATTGCCGGCAAAGCACAGCCCAAGACCGGTTTTCTGGAGCCAGGGCGTTTCCGAGGCGGCAAGTTTCCTGGCCCGGGCCGTAATAATGGCCAGGCGGTATTTCCTGTTTCCCAGGGCGAAAGGAATGGCATCCTCTTCGAGGTACCGATTGATGATTTTTGTCAGAGAGTGTTGCACCGTTTGCGGGGTATCTTTCCGCTGGTAACGGGCTTCGATATAGGCCTGCCTCAATGCAAGATAGCATTTGACCGGCTCCGGCTGGGGCCAGGCGGAAAAACGCCAGGCTCCGGACGAAGCCCCGGCCAGCAGGACTGCCCGGTTTCGACCCAGGCATCCCTGTTCGAGGAGGGTCAGATCGAAACCGCCGGTCACCAGCCAGCGGGGTCCGGATGCGGAACCGTAGTAGACGCTGACCCGGTTCCAGTCAAACCCGCCGTCGCGGATGATTTCCAGGGCGTTTTTCCCTGCTTTGACAATCAGGTTGTCGATCACGAAATGACCACTGCCTTTTTGATATACTCTCTTTCGTGCTCCGTTGGCCGGCTTCACGCGGAACCGTTGCCGCAGCCGCGAAGCGGCCGGGCCATCAAACACCTTGACACGTTGGAGACCCTTTTGTACATTACGTCTCCGGCGGGGACATGAAGGCGGACCGGTCGCCGTTTCTCGCCTTGTTGTGGTATCGCCGGAGTTGTCCGCAGCGCCTCGACCGTAGAATCGACGGCAGGCCGACCGTGAATGACGGACCATACACAATGGCGGGTGAATTTGTCAAACGGATTGTCGCCGGATGATGCCCGGCGGGGATGTGATAGTTTAGATGAGAGGAAGGGGAGGTTGAATCTTTCATGGATGTAAAAGCCGAAATCATCGGGATGGCGAAAAACGCAAAAGCGGCGGCTGCGGCCCTGTCCAGGGTTTCCTCGAAGGTCAAGGACAAGGCCCTTCTCGAGATGGCCGACGAATTGCTGCGGCAGAAGGACGTTCTGATCGGGGAAAACGGAAAAGACCTGGAATACGCCCGGACGGCCGGTCTGTCGGAAGCCATGCTGGACCGCCTGACCTTGAAGGAGGCCACACTGAACGGCATGGCCGCCGGTTTGCGGGAAGTGGCGGCATTGCCGGACCCGGTCGGGAAAGTCACCTCCATGTGGAAGAGGCCCAACGGGCTGCTCGTCGGCCGGATGCGGATCCCCCTGGGGGTCATCGGCATCATCTACGAGTCGCGGCCGAACGTGACCGCCGACGCCGCCGCCCTGTGCCTGAAGTCGGGCAACGCCGTCATCCTCCGGGGCGGTTCGGAGGCGATTCATTCGAACCTGGCCATCGCACGGATTCTGCAGGATTGCCTGAAAAAGACCGGGATCCCTGAGGCGGCCATCCAGGTCATTCCCATGACGGAACGGGAAGCGGTCTACGAGATGCTCCAGTTGGAAGAGTTGATCGACCTCATCATCCCCCGGGGCGGGGAAGACCTGATCCGCGCCGTTGTCAGCCAGTCCAAAATTCCCGTGATCAAGCATTACAAGGGGGTCTGCCATATCTTCATCGATGCCGACGCCGATCTCGACATGGCCTGGGAGATCTGCATGAACGCAAAAACCCAGCGTCCCGCCGTCTGCAATGCCATGGAGACGCTGCTGGTCCACCGGGACATCGCTTCCCGCTTCCTGCCGGAGATGGCGGACAAATACCGTTCCGCCGGAGTCGTCCTCCGGGGTTGTCCGAGAACGCGGGAACTGCTTGCCGGGGTGGAGGAAGCGACGGAAAACGACTGGCACGAGGAGTATCTCGACCTGATCCTGTCTGTCCGCATCGTGGACGATCTGGACCAGGCCATGACCCACATCGAACGGTACGGCTCCCTCCACACGGAGTCGATCGTTACGCAGAACTACGCCAACGCGCAGCGGTTTCTCAACGAAGTCAATTCTTCGACCGTCCTGGTCAATGCGTCGACCCGTTTCAGTGACGGATTCGAACTGGGACTGGGTGCGGAAATCGGAATCAGCACGACCAAGCTGCACGCCTACGGACCCATGGGGCTCGAAGAGTTGACGACGAGCAAATTCATCATCTACGGCAACGGCCAGGTGAGATCATGAAATGGGGCCTCCTGGGCGGAACGTTCGATCCGATCCACATCGGTCATCTCCGCTCCGCCGAGGAGGTGCGGGAGTTGTTCGGACTCGACCGCGTCGTCTTCATTCCCGCCTCCGTGCCTCCCCATAAATCGGGCGTCGGCGTCACGGCCTTTTCGCACCGGGAGCGGATGGTCCGCCTGGCCATTGAAGGCAATCCCTATTTTTTCTTCTCCGGTGTGGAAAACGAACGGGAAGGGAAATCCTATTCCGTCGAGACCATCGCCCATTTCCAGAACAAGTATGGAAAGGGTCTGGAAATCTATTTCATCGTCGGCCAGGATGCCTTCCAGGCGATCAAGACCTGGAAAGAGTGGGAAAGGCTTCTGAAGATGTGCCACTTCGTCGTCATGACCCGGCCGGGGTACGAGAAGAAGGATCTGCAGGCCATTCTGCCGCCTTCCTTTGCCGATAATTTTTCCTACCGCAAAGAGGATCAGGGATTCCACGGCCCCGCAGGCTATGCCGTCTACTTCCGGGAAGTCACCTTTCTCGATATCTCGTCGAGCCGTATTCGACACCTTGCCGGGCAGGGCCGGTCGGTCAGCTATCTCGTCCCCGGCGCCGTGAACCGTTACCTGCTTGAGCAGCGTCTCTACGGACGGGATTGATTCCCTGTTTCGCGGGGAGCCGCCGGTTCCGTGGATTCATCTGCGGCGGGAGCGGACCGGTCGGAGCGGCTGTCTTTTGTTGAGGATGTTTAAATTCATTTAATCCTGCTGTCACAATTCTGTAACAATCCGGGTGTATCATCCGCTGCAATATGAACAGGAGGAATATCAATGCACCCGATCAAGTTATGTCTTCTCGCCCTTCTGGGCCTTCTCGCCACGATTCAGACGAGTCCGGCCGCATCCGTCATTGTGGTGAAGGGATCGACCACGGTACTGCCCGTCGTCCAGGCGGAGGCCGAGGCCTACATGAAAAGTCATCCCGGATTGAATATCTCCCTTTCCGGCGGCGGATCGGGGGACGGCATCAAGGCCCTCATCGATAAATCGACGGATATCGCCAATTCTTCGCGGGAACTGAAACCGGAGGAAACCAAACTGGCCGGGAAAAGAGGCATCCGGCCCGTCCTTCATCCCATCGCCATGGATGCCATCGTTCCCATCGTGCATCCGCGCAACCGGGTGAAAAACCTGACCATCGACCAGCTGAGCCAGATCTACCAGGGAAAAATCCGGAACTGGAAGGAAGTCGGGGGCGAAAATCTGTCCATTGTGGTCGTTTCCCGGGACAGCAGTTCGGGGACCTTCGAATCCTGGGGACAGCTGGTCCTCCACGGCGCGAAAGTGACACCCAGGGCGCAGATGCAGGCTTCGAGCGGAGCCATTGTCCAGGTGATTTCAAAAAACAGGTACGCCATCGGCTATATCGGTATCGGCTATCTCAATAAAAGCGTAAAACCCCTGACGGTCAACGGGATCCCTGCAACCACGGAGACCGCCGTTTCCAGGCGGTATCCCGTATCGCGTCCCCTGTACATGGTGACCAGCGGCGAACCGAAGGGGGGCGTGGCGGGATTCGTCCAATTCGTCCTGGGTAAGGAAGGGCAGAGAATCGTGGAGAAAACGGGATTTGTGCCGGTGAAAAAGCACTAGAAATTCCTGTACGCCTGATGATCCGGAAAGGGAGAGCGCATTGAAAATAACACGCCGGCGGAAAGAAAAGCTGATCAAGAACATTTTCTTTTTGTTCGCGATCGTTTCCCTGCTGATCCTTTTTCTGATCGTGCTGTTTCTTTTCCGGGAAGGGATTCCCATTTTCAAGGAGGTCACCCTCTGGGATTTTCTCTTCGGGAATGAATGGTACCCGACGTATCAGCCCCCTTCCTACGGGATCTGGCCCCTGATTGTCGGTTCCCTGATCGTGACTTTCTTCTCCTCCCTGATCGCCGTGCCCATCGGGGTCATGTCGGCGGTCTATATTTCCGAAATCGCTCCGGCGGCGCTGAAAGAAGTTCTGAAATCGGTCATCGAGCTCCTTGCGGGTCTTCCCTCGGTTGTTCTCGGATTCTTCGGCATGGTTGTCCTTGCCCCGTGGCTCCAGGAAACCTTCGACCTGCCCACCGGTCTGAATATCGTGAACGCCTCCCTTATCCTGGCGCTGATGGCCGTGCCGACCATTTCGAGCATCTCGGAAGACGCCCTGTACGCCGTCCCCAAAGAGTTCAAGGAGGCCTCCTACGCCCTGGGGGCGACGAAATACGAGACCATCGTCCGCGTGATCGTCCCTTCCGCCTTCTCCGGGATCATGACGTCGGTCATTTTAGGGATGGCCCGGGCCATCGGCGAAACGATGGTGGTTCTCATGGTGGCGGGCGGCGCGGCGGCGATACCGGAATCCCTGTTCGATTCGGTGCGGCCCATGCCGGCCAGTATCGCCGCGGAGATGGGCGAGGCGCCGTTCCGAAGCGGTCACTACCACGCCCTGTTTGCGACGGGTATCGTCCTGTTTTTCATGACCCTGATTTTCAATCTCGTTGCCGACTACGTGTCCCATAAATTCCGGGAAGAAGGATCGGGTACATTGTAGGCGCCGCCCAGGTGATGAAGGAACGGAGAGAAAGGAACGGAAAAGGAGAAGAGATGCGATGAGACGGCGTTATTTTAAACAATCCCTTTTCTTTGCCCTGGTCACCCTGTCGGCGGGCCTGCTCCTGTTTTCTCTGGGGGGGCTGCTGGTCTATATATTTCTGAACGGATTCCGGGCCGTCACCTGGGATTTCCTGACCCTGCCGCCCATGGATTCCATGACGAAGGGCGGCATCCTGCCCGCCATCCTGGGGACCCTGTACCTGACGCTCGGGGCCGTGGCCGTGGCGCTCCCGCTTGGAATCGTTTCCGCCATCTACCTGACGGAATATGCCCGGCAGGGAAAAATCGTCCGGGTCATCCGCATCGGTGTCAACTGCCTGGCGGGGGTTCCCTCCGTTGTCTTCGGCCTGTTCGGCCTGGGTTTTTTCGTCGTTTTTCTCGGCTTCGGGTCCTGTATCCTTTCGGGGGCCCTGACCCTGGGGATTCTGATTCTGCCGACCATCATCGGCGCCACGGAAGAGGCCCTGAAAGCCGTTCCCCAGACTTTCCGCGAGGCCTCGCTGGCGCTGGGGGTATCGAAATGGCTGACCATCTGGAAGGTGGTCCTGCCCTCCGCGCTGCCGGGGATCCTGACGGGCTCCATCCTGGGTATCGGGCGTGCCGCGGGGGAGACGGCGCCGATCATGTTCACGGCGGCGGCTTTTTACACGGCGAAGCTGCCCGGATCCATATTTGACGAAGTCATGGCACTGCCCTATCATATTTACGTTCTGGCCACGGCGGGCACCTTCATCGACCAGACCCGGCCCCTCCAGTATGGAACGGTTCTGGTGCTGGTCGGTCTTGTCCTGGGGATCGATCTGTTTGCGATCGTGATCAGAAGTGTCGTGAGAAAAAAGAAAAGGTGGTAAATGTGGAAAAGGATAGTATTATCGAAACGAATCGCGTTCATTTCTACTATGGGAAATTCAGGGCCCTGACGGATATCTCCATGAGATTTCAGAAGCATCGGATCACCGCCTTGATCGGTCCGTCGGGATGCGGGAAATCGACCCTGCTGCGTCTTTTGAACCGCATGAACGACCTGATTCCCGAGGCCCGGGTGGAAGGGGAAGTCGTTTTCGAGGACCGGGATATCTACGGTCCGGATGTCGATCCGGTGGAGATCCGGAAAAAGATCGGCATGGTTTTTCAAAAACCCAATCCTTTTCCGAAATCGATTTTCAACAACATCACTTTCGGGCCGAAACTCTCCGGCGTGGCCGCAAAGGCCGATCTCAGGAACCTGGTGGAGGAGAGTCTCCGGCAGGCCGTGTTGTGGGACGAGGTAAAGGATATTCTGGACCGCTCGGCAATGGCGCTGTCCGGAGGGCAGCAGCAGCGCCTGTGCATTGCCCGGGCCCTGGCCATGAAGCCGGACGTGCTTCTCATGGACGAACCCACCTCCGCCCTCGATCCCATCTCGACGGCGAAGATCGAAGAACTGGTCGAGGAACTGAAGAAAAAATACACGATCATCATCGTAACCCACAATATGCAGCAGGCGGCGCGCATCTCGGACATGACGGGCTTCTTTTACCTGGGCAGACTTGTCGAGTACGAGCTGACGGAAAAGATCTTTACCAATCCGTCCGTCAAGCAGACGGAAGATTATATCACCGGCCGGTTCGGTTGACCGGTCCCGGAAACGGGACAAGGGGAGACGCGGTCGATGTATCAGGGGGTAAGAAACGATGGAGGACAAGAGACACACGAGCCTGCAGTATGAAAAGGAGCTCCAGGACGTCAAGGAAAGTCTCCTTTACATGGGAGCCATGACGGAAAAGTCCATCGAGAGGGGAATCAATTCCCTGCTGGAGCGTGATTCGGACCTGGCGAGACAGGTGATCTGCGACGACGACCTGATCGACCGGCTGGATGTGGAAATCGAGGAAAAGTGCATCCGTCTGCTCGCCTTGAGACAACCCGCCGCGAGGGATCTCCGCTTCATCACGACGGCGATCAAGATCAACGGTCACCTGGAAAGGATCGGCGACATGGCGGCCAATATCGCGGAAAAGGCCATCATTCTCAACGAGATCCCTCAAATCAAGCCCTACATCGATCTCCCGCGGATGTCGGAACTGGCCCGGGAAATGATCCGGGAAAGCCTGGACGCCCTGGTGCACGAAGATGCGGCCCTGGCGGGAAAGGTCAAGGCCGATGACGCCATGATCGATCAGATGAACGAACAGATTTTCCGGGAGCTTCTGACCTACATGATGGAGGACCCCCGTAAGATCCATGCGTCCTTGATCATCATGCAGATCTCCAAGAACCTGGAGCGGATTTCGGATCACGCCGAGGGAATTGCCGACATGGTCATCTACATGGTCACCGGTGAGAGCGTTCGTCATCAGCCGGTCTGTGAGATTCCGAAAAATGACTAATCGTCTTCTGATCAGGTTCGGCCTGGTCTATCTCGCCATTCTGGCGATTTCCTTCGTCACCCTGGGTATCTTCATCGACCGCCAGGTCCGCCAGGGGATGACCGAGAAGATTACGGAAGATCTCCTGAACGAGGGTCGGGTCATCTCGAACCTGCCGGTGGAGAGTGTGATGAAATACCTGCCTTACCTGACCCGGGATACCCGGGCGCGGCTGACCCTGATCGATGCGGCGGGGGGGGTCATGGGCGATTCATCCGGCCGGTCCGGGCCGTTCGACAATCATCTGAACCGCCCGGAAATACAGGAGTCCCGTCTCAAAGGCCAGGGGATCAGCATGCGTTACAGTGCCACGTTGAAAACGAACATGCTTTATATCGCCCTGCCGATCCGGGGAAACGACCGGAAAATCGTGGCCTATGTCCGCCTGTCCCGTCCCCTGGTCGAGGTGGAGAAAGTGGCCGCGGATTTCTGGAAGACCCTTCTGCTGTCCGCGTTCCCGGTCCTGCTGCTGTCCATTTTCCTGGCTTTTGCCTTTGCGGCGAAGATCATGGTACCGGTGCGGCGGATGGCCGCTTTTACGGAAAAGGTCACCGAAGGTGTTCCCCCGGGATCGCTTCCCGTCGATCGTGGCGATGAAATCGGCCGCCTGGCGAAAAATATCAACCACATGGTGGAAGAACTGGAAGCGCGGATCGCCATGGCGACGGCGGAGAAAGGAATCCTGACCGCCGTCTTCAACAGCATGGTGGAGGGCCTGGTCGTTCTGGACGGTCGGAACCGGATTGAAAGGGTGAACCGCGCGCTCGGAGAGATGATGGAGTATCCTCCGGCGCAATGGCGGGGGAAAACCCTTCTCGAGGCCTTCCGGAACGCGGACCTTCAGCAGGCCCTGGAGCGTTTCATGGCGACGGGGGAACCGGTCCTCCAGGAGATCTCCCTCCGCCGGGAACGGGAGCGGATCCTCGAGATCAGCATTTCCGCGATCCGCGGCCTGCCGGGGGATGCCTGTAAAACCCTGCTCGTTTTTCACGATGTAACGCGGTTGAAGCATCTGGAGAAAATGCGGGTCGATTTCGTCGCCAATGTTTCCCATGAGATTAAAACGCCCCTGACGAACATCATCGGTTTCGTCGAAACGCTGGAAGAGGGTGGAATCGACGATCCTGAAACGGGCCGGCGTTTTCTGCGTACCATCCGGGACAACGCCCTGCGTCTGAACCGGCTGGTGAACGACCTGCTCGCCCTGTCCGACATCGAACTCGGGGAGTCGAGACTCCATACGGAAGAGATCGATCCGAAAGAGGTGGTGGAGGGCGTCCTGGCCATGGCGGAGAACCGCCTGGAGGAAAAACGCCTGCGGCTGGTCCGGAACCTGCCCGATGAAACTCTCCGATTCCGGGCGGACCGGGACCGCCTCTCCCAGATTCTCATCAACATCGTCGACAACGCCGTCAAGTTCACCCCGGAGGGAGGAACGATCACCGTTGAAATCTTCCGGGCGGAGGGGGAAATGGTGATCCGCATCACCGACACGGGCATCGGCATCCCCAAAGGCGAAATCCCCAAGCTGGGGCAGCGGTTTTACCGCGTCGACAAGGCCCGTTCCCGCCAGCTGGGCGGAACCGGGCTGGGCTTGTCCATCGTGAAGCATCTGGTGGAAGCGCATCGAGGAAGAATGCTGATCGAGAGCGACCCCGGACAGGGGACGTCCGTCTCCCTGCATTTCCCCCTGGATGCGGAAGCCTGATTTATCGGATACGCCGCCGTTCCGAAGCATCCGGAATCCGTCAATGGGCGTGGACAACATAAAAAGACCCCGGGACTGCGCGCAGTTCCCGGGGTCTTTCCGTTGCTGATCAGTTTATCCGTTTATTTACTTCTTGATGTAGGTTTCCATGACGGCCTGAACCCGGCGGTTCAACTGACGGCCCTCCGCCGTATCGTTGGTGGCGATGGGCTTCGACTCGCCGTAACCGACGGCCTTCAGGCGGTCGGCGCTGATCCCGAATTTCTCCACCAGGTATTTCTGTACCGCGTCAACCCGGCGCTGGGAAAGCTTTTCGTTGTAGGCGTCCGTCCCCTTGCTGTCCGTATGGCCTTCCAGGGTGGCCTTTTCCCACGGATAGGCGTTCATGTAGTCGGCCACTCTCTTGATTTCGTTGTGGTACTTGGGTTTGATATCGGACTTGTCGAAATCGAAGAGGACGTTGAGGTTGATGGTGACCTTCATGGGGCAGCCGTCCTTGTCCACCTTCAGATCGATGGGCGTATCGGGGCACTTGTCGAGATAATCGTAGACGCCGTCCTTGTCGGAATCCAGGGGACAACCGACCGCGTCAACCTTCACGCCGGCCGGCGTATCGGGGCACTGGTCCAGTCTGTCGATGACGCCGTCGCCATCGGTGTCCGGCTCGGTGACGGGGGCAACGACCGGCGCGGGAGCCGGGGCCGGTGCAGGAGCCGGCTCAGGGATGACTTCCTTCTTGCCGCCGAAGAAGAACGACAGGCCGACACCGTATTCGACGTTGTTCAGCTCTTCCTGGGGCAGGTAAACATGGCGGATGTCTCCGCGGAGGGCGATCCAGTCCGCGAAGAAGATCTTCAGGCCGGCGCCGTAATCGACAATGAAATCATGATCGCTGCCGCCCTTGTCCCATTCCAAGTACCTTCCGCCGGCACCGGCGGCCACGAAGGGCACGAACATGCCGTCAGGCAGGAAATTGTACAGCACCTCCAGCTTGTAGCCGTACATGTCCACGTCGTTGGAGCGACGGACCCAGCTTCCTACTGGTGCAGTAGTTCCTGGACCGGGAACCCAGACGTTTTCATCCCGCTCGGAGTCGGCGTAGGTCAGAACGCCTTCCAGGGCCCAGTTCTTCGTGAAGTTGTACCCCATGCGCATGCCGTAAAGGACGGCGTCGTCGATATCTTCATCGCTGTCGAAATTGTAGCCGCCGATGAAAGGCGTCACGGACCACGCTCCGGCGCGGTTGGCCGCCATGGAAGGTGCACAGAGAATGAGTGACAGCATAACCGCAAACAACAGAAACACCATTTTCCTCTTCATTTTTTCTTCCTCCTGTAGACAAATTTTAAATCGATTTCATATGATCCGATGAAAAAGACGTCCGGTGGGTATCCGCATGCCAAGGACCTCCGATCCCCCGGAACCTTTTCACCGTCTCCCCCCTTTGAACCAAACCGACCGCCGACTTGAGTAAAGAACGAATTCCGGAAACAACGCAGGATAAAACCATGGCCCTATCTATTTACACAAGTTTGCCCCGTCTTTCAACTCAAAACAGCCTGTCAGGGCAAAAAAACATCCCGGCCGGCTGATCCCGGGTGAAGCCCGTCATGATCGCTGCCGCCCGATGGCTTGGACGGGACGGTTACAGGGGGGGGGAAAAATAACAGGTGAGATTTTCAAGGTGTATCGCTATAATGCGCCCGTGACAAACCGGACAGAATGCCGGCCGCAAGGATGACCGGCCGCGAAGGGAGCCGCTGAAATGAGTGACGGGATCAGGCAATACTACACATCGAGGATGAAGATGAGAGAACTGGACGCAGCC
>JAGVTI010000305.1 GCA_019136935.1 Deltaproteobacteria bacterium | reverse complement strand
TGGCCACCAGACCCGGGCAGGAAATATCACTTCTCGGTGATATTGCAACTGCCGTCGACGTTTCACCGGCTCTTTTGGCAAAACTATTTCAGCAGCTCGTCAGGAACGGCCTGGTTCGCTCCTATCGGGGTACGGGCGGCGGATTCCATCTTGGCCGGCCGCCGGAAAAGATCACTCTCCTCGAAATCGTCGAAGCCATCGAGGGCCCCATCGTCCTGAACCGTTGCCTTATGGAGGAACGCGCCTGTGACCGGGATGCGTTCTGCCCGGTCCACCCCATCTGGAAAGAGGTGCAGAATAAAATGAAGGACATCCTGAACCATGTGACGTTGAAAGATCTGGCCGGAAAGTGAACGGTTTTTTTTGCCCCTATAATGGACTATTACGGTCCTATTAGTTCGGATTAAGGGACCCGTTCGATCAGGATCCTGATAAAAGGAACTCAAGCCACCATCGATATAAAAACAACCCAAGAAAGGAGATCCATCATGAAAAAATTTGTCTGTTCGATTTGCGGTTACATCCATGAAGGGGAGAATCCCCCTGGAAACTGTCCCCAGTGCAAGGCACCCGCCTCGAAATTCCAGGAACAGAAGGCAGGGGAAATGAACTGGGCCGATGAACATTCTGTCGGCATCGCAAAGGACGCCGATCCGAAAATTCTGGAAGGACTCCGCCTGAATTTCACGGGCGAGTGTACGGAAGTCGGAATGTACCTGGCCATGAGCCGTCAGGCCGAGCGTGAAGGGTTTGCCGAAGTGGCCGAGGCGTACAGGAGGATCGCCTTCGAAGAGGCCGAACACGCCGCCAAATTCGCCGAACTGTTGGGTGAAGTGGTCCTTGCCGATACCAAAAAGAATCTCCAGATGCGCCTGGACGCGGAAAACGGCGCATGCAGAGGGAAAAAGGACCTCGCCGTCATGGCAAAGCAGCAGAATCTCGACGCCATCCATGACACGGTTCACGAAATGTGCAAGGATGAAGCACGGCACGGCAAAGTCTTCCAGGGGTTGTTGGACCGGTATTTTGCATGACATCCTGCGATACCGGACGGGATGAAACAGCCCCGGAAGGATCTTGGAATCGATTGAATAGATCGGAATAATCTTCCCCTCCATCGGGACCGCCCCTTTTTCACCGGGGGCGGTCCTCCCTCCCATTCGGCAGATTGCCCCTTATTTCCCACGCCGCACCCGATTCAGGCCGGTCAAAACGACGCCGAAGTGCGGACCGCCGTCCGCCCGTCAACCGCCTCCCGGCCCGGGAAAAGGGGGAGAATCTATGAAATTCTAAGAATAATCAGGCTTTTTCGATGGAAAGTGACGGATATATCTGCTAAGAGTGACCCCAATTTCCGACAGGAGGATGAAATCCTTGCGTATTTTAGGCCTTGATTTCGGCGAAAAGAGAATCGGCGTCGCCGTAAGCGACGAATTGGGGCTCACCGCCCAGGGGGTCTCGACCATCGTCCGCAAAAACAACCGGCAGGTGATGGACGAACTCAGGCAATTGATCAACCGTTACGATGCAAAGCAGATCCTTGTCGGGTATCCCCTGCGGCTGGACGGTTCGGAAGGCATTCAATGCGAGAAGGTCAACCGTTTTGCCGGTTTCCTCGAAACGGCCCTCGGCCTGCCGGTCATCAAGTGGGATGAAACCCTCTCCACGAAAGAAGCGGAAGAGATTCTCCGGGAATCGGACGTGCACTGGAAAAAGCGTCGCCAGGTCGTGGACAAACTGGCCGCCACCCTGATTTTACAGGATTACCTCGATCACTCCTCCCGGAATACCGGATAAAGGACGCCCGTTCGGTGATGAAAAAGCATCTGTCCAAGAAACTTCTGATCCCCGGCTTCCTCGGGTTGATTGCCGCCGCCGTCTTCATGGGGTTTATCTTCGACACCACGCAACCGGTCCATGGCCACAGCGAAACGGCCCTGATCGATATTCCCCGGGGATACCGGTTTGTCGAAATCGTGGATCTCCTCCACCGGGAGGGCGTCATCCGCAACAGGGCTTTTTTTTTCCTCCTGGCCCTGTCCCGGGGAGCCGCACATCACATGAGGGCGGGGGAATATGAATTCCCGGAAAACATGTCCCCCCTCGAGGTTTTGAACAAGCTCGTCAAGGGAGACATCAAACGCTACCGGGTCGTCATCCGGGAAGACCTGACCGTCCGGGAGATTGCCGATTGCCTCAGCCGCTTCGGCCTCATCAATCGCAAGAAATTCGACGCGTTATCTCGGGACAGCGATTTTCTCGCGTCCCTTGGCATTGAAGGTGAAACCATCGAAGGCTACCTCTATCCCGAAACCTACTTTTTTGACCGCTCCATGGGAGCGCGTCAGATCATGATCCGCATGGTCAACGAATTCTGGAGGCACATCACGCCGGCCATGAGGAACCGGGCACAGGCATTGGACATGACTCTCCATGAAGCGATCACCCTGGCCTCCATCATCGGCAAGGAAACGGGATACGGAGAGGAGAAAAAACTGGTTTCCGCTGTTTTTCACAACCGCCTGAAAAAAGGAATGCGCCTCCAGAGCGATCCCACGGCGGTCTACCACCTGAAGGATTTCAACGGTCCCATCAAGCGCCGCCACCTCGCCCTGGCATCAAGCCACAACACCTACCGCATCAACGGACTGCCCCCGGGACCGATTGCCAATCCAGGCATAGATTCCCTGCAGGCCGCCCTCTATCCGACCCCGGCAAACTACCTTTACTTTGTGTCAAAAAACAACGGCACCCACTTTTTTTCCACCAATTACGCTTCCCACAACCAAGCGGTAAGAAAATACCAAGTTAACGGAAAAAAAGAATAATTTTCCGCTTGACAAACCCCGTCCGCCCCTCTATATTCGGAACCAAGTGGAGGAAAGTGGTTTATCGTGGAGGATCTTGGAGATGTCCGTTTTCAGGGGGCAATACTTTCACACGATCGATGACAAGGGCAGAGTAATCTTCCCGGCCAAGTATCGTGAGGTTTTTGCCGAGCACTACGAAAACCAGCTTGTCATCACCAACTGGGACGGCTATCTCATCGTCTTTCCCTTCAAGGAATGGAACGTGATCGAAGAGAAGATGACCCAGCAATCGATTTTAAGGAAAGAAGTCAGGTCTTTCCAGCGTTTTTTCATGTCCGGCGCCGTTTATTGCACCCTGGACAGCCAGGGTAGAGTGCTGATCCCCCAGAACCTGCGGGAATACGCACATCT
>JAGVTI010000038.1 GCA_019136935.1 Deltaproteobacteria bacterium | reverse complement strand
AGGGAGATCCTCTTTCCGGCGGTGCAGGAACCAAAGCGGGAACGTGCGGACGAAACACGAATGCTTGACGGAGCGACACCCATGACCGCGCTGTGAAAAGCCACCCGGACGGGAAAGTAATGCCTTGCCTGCTCCGCATACCATCTTTTGAAGAGCTCTTTCCCCACCAAAGCATTCCGGCAAAGAAGATGAAATGCATCGCCGGTCCACGTCAGGGCGTCTTTTTGACCTCCGTCATTCTCCACCATGGAAAGGGAATAGGAGACTCCGAGATAAAAGACACGCTCTCCCGAAGTGAGCGATCCTGACGGAGTCTTTTCGGCCCGTGCCGTCAACTCGGCCTTTTTCCGGTTAAGCCAGGCCCTTCTGGATTCGACGAAAACATCTATTTCCTCTGCAGACACACCATAAGGTGATCTGACCACCACTTCCCCCGTCCGTGTCAGGACAAGGGAAAGGGTCCTCTTCCTTTTTCGGCTGCGGATCAAGGTATATTCCCGGTTCATGCCGTCCAACTCCCCAAATGAACTGATCCGTGTTTTTTCATGAAAATACCCCGCAGGTCAAGGGATATGGTAACCGGCACCACGTTCGCAGTATTTTCTCTTCGGAAACCCTCCACCACCCGGAAAATCATCTTTTATATTGACACGAAAACGATCCTCCGGCATAGAATTCCAGTTTGAAAGCGGGGTGTCTTGCAGGCTATCCCAAGCCCCGCAAATCATTACAGAGGAGGCCGTCATGGCAAAAGCATCCGCAAGGCATATCCTGGTCAAATCCGAAACAGAATGCGAGAATCTGAAGAAACAGATCGAAGAAGGCGCCGATTTCGCAGAAATCGCCAGAAAACATTCTCTTTGCCCTTCGGGCCGTCAGGGAGGGGATCTGGGCGAATTCAGCCAGGGCCGGATGGTCGAGGAGTTCGACCGGGTGGTCTTCAAAGAAGCGCTCGGCAAAGTGCACGGTCCCATTAAAACCGATTTCGGCTACCACCTGATCGAAATCACCAGCCGGACGGAATAGGAAAACCGCGGGTCCGGCTGTTCTGCCGTTCCCGGAGCTCCGTTTTACTCGTACCTCAAGGCGTCGATAGGGTTCAGGAGAGAAGCCTTGTAGGCCGGGTAAAACCCGAAAAATATCCCGACAAGGGCCGAAAAACCGAAGGCGAGAAGAATCGACAGGGGCGAAACGACCGTCGTCCAGCCGGCAAGGGCGCTCAGGATCGTCGCCCCCCCGATCCCCAGGACAATTCCGATGACGCCCCCCATCAGCGACAGCGTCAGGGCCTCGATGATGAACTGGAGGCGGATATCCCAGGTTTTTGCCCCGACCGCCATCCGAATGCCGATCTCCCGGGTTCGTTCCGTGACGGAAACCAGCATGATGTTCATGATGCCGATTCCGCCGACCAGAAGAGAAACCGAGGCGATGGCGCCAAGCAGGAGGGTCATGACCCGGGCGGACTGCTCGGCCATCTGCATCATATCGGCGAGGTTTCTCACCTGGAAATCATTGTCCTCCCTGGGACCGATGCGATGCCGCTGTCTCAGGAGATTATTGAGTTCGGTCTCGACGGCGTTCAGATCCTCGGCGTTTCGAACCTTGACCATGATGTTCCTCACCATGCCGGGAAAGGCCGTACCGAATATCTTTTTCTGCGCCGTTGTAACGGGAATGTAGATGATATCGTCCTGATCCTGTCCCTGCATGGACTGGCCCTTTTCCGCCAGAACACCGATCACCGTGAACGGCAGTTTCTTGATCCGGATAACCTGCCCGACGGGGTTTGCTGAACCGAACAGGTTCGTCACCACGGTTTGCCCTAAAACGGCGACCTTGGTGGCACTGCGCACATCCTGTTCCGTAAAGCCACGCCCCGCGATCAGCGACAAGTCCCGGACAACGAAGATACCCGGCGTGGAGCCGTAAACGCCCGTCGACCAGTTCTGGTTTCCATAAACCACCTGGGCGGCGCCGCTCAGGACAGGGGCCACTTCCTGGACTTTCGGGATCTCCCGCAGGACGGCATCGGCATCGTCTTTGGTCAGGGTCGGCTGGGATCCCAGGCCCATCCGGAGCCCCCCCGAGGTCGTGCTGCCCGGAAGAACCAGCAGAAGGTTCGTCCCCATGCTGGAAAGCTGTTCCTTTATCTTTTCACTGGCCCCCGTTCCGACGGCCAGCATGGCAATGACGGATCCCACACCGATGATAATGCCCAGCATGGTGAGGCCGGAACGCATCTTGTTGATGCGGATTGCCCTTAAAGATATTTTCAACGTGTCGGGAATGTTGATCATTACGCCGCCCCGTCTTCTCTTTTCTGTTTTTCCGGAATATTGGGTTCATCGCTGACGATGCGTCCATCCAGAAAATGGATGATCCGGCGGCTGAAGGCGGCGATATCGTATTCATGCGTCACCAGGACAATGGTGATGTGATCGTCCCGGTTCAACCGGACCATCAGTTCCATGATTTCAATGCTGTTTTTCGTGTCGAGATTTCCCGTCGGTTCATCGGCCAGGATCAGGGGAGCGTCGTTCACCAGGGCCCGGGCGATGGCCACCCGTTGCTGCTGTCCCCCCGAAAGCTGGTTCGGATGATGATGTTCCCTTCCCGCCAGTCCCAGTCTTTTCAAGGCTTCCAGGGCTTTCTTCTTCCGTTCGGCCTGGGGCATGCTCCGGTAGAACATGGGCAACTCCACGTTTTCGAGGGCCGAAGTCCGGGGAAGCAGATTGAACCCCTGGAAGACGAAACCGATCTTCTCGTTGCGGATCGCCGCCAGTTCATCCCGGTTCAACCGGCCGGTCTCTATCCCCCCGAGAAAGTACTGCCCCCGTGTCGGCTGATCCAGGCAACCGATGATGTTCATGAACGTCGATTTACCCGAACCCGACGGTCCCATGATGGCCACGAACTCACCCGGTTCAATCCTGGCGGTAACGCCATCCAGGGCATGCACCGGCGCTTCGCCCACATCGTATATTTTATAGAGATCCTTCGTTTCGATCAGAGCCATTTTATCTGATAACCCCCGGCATGGGAGGCGCCTTCGCGTTCTTCTTGCCGTTATTCGTGGACTCGACGATCACCGCAGCACCTTCCCTCACCTCACCGGAAACCAGTTCCGTATAGCTCCCGTCGCTGATGCCGGTCTTGACCTCGATCCGTTCGGGTTCTCCATCTTTCAACATCCAGAGTCCGGTCCCTTTCAATCTCCTGAGATTTTCCTCTTTCCCCGC
>JAGVTI010000148.1 GCA_019136935.1 Deltaproteobacteria bacterium | reverse complement strand
CTGATTTCCGTTGCGGTCATTTTTCTTTTCCTGTCCGGATGTACCCGCTACGAAACGAAAGTGCAACCCCTGAAAATGCCTTCCGCCTATCCGAACGCGACGAGGATCGGCGACACCCTCATGGGGGCAGAGGCTTACAACGACTCCAAACAAGCCAAGGATGCGTTCGGATTCGATATCCGCGGTGCGGGAATTCTGCCGGTCCGTGTCGTTTTCGACAATCAGGGCAAACACGCCATGGAGATCGTTTCATCCCAGACCTTTCTCGTGGATGCAGAGAACAACGCCTGGCCGATTCTGGATCAGGCCCTTGCTTATGAACGAATCAGCAAGAAAACGGAAATGGGCGAGGTGCTGCCTCAGGGCGCCAAATACGGTGCCCTGGGCGGGGTCGCCGGCGGCATTATCGGCGCCGCCGTCGGTATTGTTTCCGGTTCCAGTGTCGGAGATGCGGCAATGAAGGGCGCCGCCGCCGGCGCCGCCGCCGGCGCAACTCTCGGAGGGGCGAGGGGATTGTCGGACGGTGAAATCCAGGCTCGTATCCACGATGACCTGAACCGGCGTTCCCTGGAAAACAGGCCGATAAAACCGATGGAAATAGCCTACGGCTTTATCTTTTTCCCGGGGGAGGCGAAGGCGGCCAGAGAATTGCGGATTCAGGTAAAGGACTCGGCGACGGGCCGGCTCTACCCGCTGATCATGAAACTGGCGCCGTAAATCCCTTTCCCCGTCAGCATTTCAGAGTGCCGATGAGCTCGTGAATATCCCGGATGTGACGTTTTTCCATGTAAGCGAGTAATCCATTCAGGATATGAATGGTTGATTGCGGGTTGATGAAGTTCGCCGTTCCGATTTGCACGGCCGTCGCGCCGACAATCAGAAATTCGAGGGTATCGCTCGCATCCATGATGCCGCCGACGCCGATCACCGGGATCTTGACGCGGTTGACCACCTGCCAGACCATCCGGAGGGCGATCGGTTTGATCGCCGGCCCGGACAGGCCTCCCGTGATGTTTTTCAGATGGGGGATTCGCTTGTCGATGTCCACGGACATCCCCGTGATGGTGTTGATCAGTGACAGGGCATCCGCGCCGGCGGATTCGACGGCTTCCGCGATCATGGCGATATCGGTTACGTTGGGGCTCAATTTCACGATGACAGGCAAGTCGGTCACGGATTTCACCCTCCTGACCACGTCGATCGCGCTTTCCGGGTTGGCGCCGAAAGCGATTCCGCCCTTGCTCACGTTGGGGCAGGAAATGTTGACTTCCAAGGCAGCCACGCCGGGAACCGGGGTCAGCCGTTCGGCGATACGCTGATACTCCTCGGGATCTTCTCCCAGGATATTTGCAATAACGGGTACCTCGAGTGTTCTCAGGTAGGGCATCTTTTTTTCGATAAAAGCCTGAACACCCACATTCTGCAGGCCGATGGCGTTCAGCATCCCGCTTGCCGTTTCGATGATGCGCGGCGGCGGATTTCCCATGCGCGGTTTTAGAGACAGTCCCTTGACGATGATTGCCCCCAGGTCGTTCAGATTGATGAAGGGCGCGTATTCCTCTCCGTAACCGAATGTTCCGGAGGCGGTCATGATGGGGTTCTTTAGCTTGAGACCGCCGATATCTACACTGAGATCTGGCATTTCTTCCTGTTCCTCGTTGATTTGTAATTATTCCCAAAGGAGATTCTTGATGTCGAAAACGGGACCATCGGCGCATACCTGGCAATAGGACCAGCCAAGGGAGGCGTCCCGGACCTTGATCGAGCAGCCCAGGCAGGCGCCGATTCCACATGCCATGCGTTCCTCCATGGAAACCTGGCATGGAATGTCGAGGGATTCGATCAACTGCGAAAGACTCCTGATCATGGCAGCGGGACCGCAGGAATAGAGGCATAGATTCCGATGGTCGAGGCCGGCCAGATCTTGCTGTAATAATTCCGTGACGGTCCCGGCAAAGCCGGCGCTCCCGTCGTCGGTGGAGGTGCGGACCTCCGTACAGAAGCGCTCGATCTTTTCGATCCCGACCAAGGCTGCGGCCGTTGTCGCCCCCAGATAAAAACTGACTTTCCTGGCAGAAGCCGTTTCTTCCCCCCTTTCCTCCGGACGATCGAGATCTTTGGCCAGGTATTCCGCAAAATAGGAAAGGGGCGCCACTCCGATGCCGCCGGCGAGGAGGATCACGTGATTCCGGTCCGGCAGGATTTCAAAAGGTTTTCCCAGGGGGCCGAGAATATCCACCTGATCCCCGCCGGTCAGGCGCGACAGGGCCCATGTGCCTTTTCCGACGACCCGGTAAAGAAATTCCAGAACCGTTCCCGCATCGGTCTGGTACACACCGTATAGGCTGAGAGGTCGGCTCAGCAGCGGATCCTTGACCCCCTGTTTGCGTATCATAACAAATTGCCCGGGAAGGGCATCCTTGCAGATCGATGTCAGGAGCAACGACATGACAAAGTGATCTTTCGCTACGTTCACATTTTCAATGACACATCCGGAACCCAAGTTCAGTTTCTTTTCCATCGTTTATGTTTCAATCCACTTCAAAGCACATGATTAAAGCGTCTTCGCGGGTATCCTGGTAATAACCTTTCCGGAGACCTTTGACGACAAATCCAAATTTCTGATAGAGTCCAATGGCGGCCTGATTGGAAGGCCGCACTTCCAGAGAGCCCTTCGCCACCCCTTCGAGACGGCATATCCTGATCATTTCCCGGATCAGGATGCTACCGATACCTTGTTTCCGGAGGTCTTTTTTGACCGCGATTTTCTGGAGCTGCGTTTCATCGTGAATGATCCAGAAAATCATATAGCCCACAACCTCTTTCGTTCTTTCCGTTTTCACCTCGGAGACGATGAAGTGCCTTGAAAAGGAAAGTTCCAGTTCCTGCAGAAACAGGGCAGGAGTCCAGGGCGTGGGAAAGGAGTCTTTCTCGATGGCACAAACGGCTGCAAGATCCTTCTGGGTCATGGGGGTGATTTCAAACGAGTCCTTCATATCCATTCCAGGGTCTCATTGAGCAGGGTGGCAATGACGAAGACGCCGGAAAAATACAGGGGGGTTTTCTTTTGCCGGCTCGTCGTTAAGACCACCGCCACACCGATCAGGGGCAGGGGATAGTAGGCGTACGAAAGCGCCCGGTGCGCAAAAGGGGGCAGGGTGTGAAACAGCCACGGTATGAAAAAAATGCCGATGGCCAGAAAGATCCCGATCAACGACAGCGAGTAGAGGAAATACATCAATATGGAAGGCACGGGAGTGATGCTC
>JAGVTI010000220.1 GCA_019136935.1 Deltaproteobacteria bacterium | reverse complement strand
CGTGTATTGCCGTCAAACCAGGTCTATTGGGCGGAAAAACAGCGCTGTTCCACAAAAAATGCTTTCATGATCCGTCCCAAGATGAAGCGGGAAGACGTTTCAGGAGAAGGCCCGAATCATTCCACCTGGTTGCCGGGCCGCAGTATTATCAAATGAAATCGGATGCCTATGCCGTAGTCTGCCCTTTGCGCAAAGGGATGCCTTAACCGGATCAGCGATTGGACTGCTTTGCCGGGTGGTGTTCGGTTGAAGGGACGGATTCACCCTTTTCATGCGACAGGTAGGCAAAAAATTCCCGGTGCCCATGGACTAAATGGAATATCTTGCAGTTTCATATCCGGGTGAGTCTGTTATCCGGCTGATCGAACCCCGGGCGGTCCACACGGAGCTGCCGGGTAATACGGACCGCCGTGGCGAACGTGCACCGCCGGGCGACCGGCTGACCCTGGTTTATGACGAAGGGGGAGGAAAGCATGTAACAGGGGAAACCGACGGCCTGACCGTCCGTACGCCCCTGGATTCTCCGAAAATCTACGTCCTTCAAGCCCGGACGAAAGACATCCGGGGCAGCCCCTTCCGGGATGCCCTTTTGGCCTATCGACGGGCCCAGATGATGGGCGAAGCCGAAGTCAAACCTTTCTTGGATATCCGGGTGTAATAAAGGCAATAGGGGTCAAATCTTTAATCTTGACATTTTAGACAGGGTAAAGGGATTGTTTAGCATTGGCCGACCTTTACAAATCCAATATCCTGATGCGTATTACTATGTGACATGAGGGGGATGAACAGAGAGGGATCTTTGGCAGTTCGGAAGATCGGAAAGATTTCAGCGGTGGAAGGAATAAGGACGAATATTCTCAGCCCTTTAGAGAAAGGGAAAGGTGTGGGGATATTCGGGAAAGAGAATTTTTATCAAGAAGTTAAAAATGATGGCCTCGTAAAAAGTCAAAATTCACAAAAATCACCTTGTAACATGATGTAATTATTGGGTGTGAATTTTCAAAAGGGACCTTTTTTACGACTTTTTACAAGGCCATCAACAATTCATCAGGGATCAAAAAGACGGAGGATCATTGCGGAAACAGCCTGCACTTCGGGAGATGGTCCAAGACGTGACGTTTGATGAGCCGATTGATCGATACACGCGGTGGGTAAAAATGGATCTTGAGGAACTTGTCTCATATTGAACGTTTACGGGGAGGCATTAAATTTCTGAAATGTCAAGATTAAAGATTTGACCCCATCCCGCTCAGCTGGCCGCAGGCGGCGAGGATGTCGCTGCCCTTGCTGGCCCGCAGTATTGCCGTGTAGTGGTGTTGCGCCAGGTACAACTGGAAGGCGGCGACGGCTTCCGGCGTGGGGCTTTTGAAGGGTGAGCCGGGAAATTCGTTGAAGGCGATCAGGTTCAGCTTGCAGCGGGTGCCCCTGAGGAGACGGACGAGTTTGGCCGCGTCCTCCAGGGAATCGTTGACGCCGCCGATGAGAATGTATTCGAAGGTGACCATCCGCCGCCCCGGCATGGGGTAGTCCCGGCAGGCCGCGAAGAGCTCCGCCAGGGGGTACTTGCGGTTGATGGGCATGAGATCGCTGCGGAGCTTGTCTTCCGGCGCATTCAGGGACACGGCAATGTTCACGCAGACGTCTTCCCCGAGCTTGAGAATCATCGGGGCGAGGCCGCAGGTGGAGAGGGTCACCTTGCGCGTGGAAAACCCGAGAGCATGGTCCGACGTGAAGATGCGGATCGCCTTGACGACGTTATCGTAGTTGTCCAGGGGTTCCCCCATGCCCATGAGGACGATGTTCTTGATTTCGGGCCCTTCGGGCATTTCGGCTTTCAGGGCCGTGACCTGTCCCACAATTTCCGAGGGCAGGAGATTGCGCGTGAGGCCCTGCTTCCCCGTCAGGCAGAACCGGCAGCCCATCCGGCAGCCGACCTGGGTGGAGACGCAGACGGTCCAGTGGGTTTTGCCGGGGATGAGGACGCTTTCAACATAATTCCCGTCCTTGAGTTCGAACAGCACCTTCCTGGTCGTGTCTTTGGCCGTCTGGGTCTTGACGATCCGGGGGGAGTCGATGATCGCCCGCCGGGAAAGCTCCTCGCGGAACTCCCGTGAGAGGGTCGTCATCTGATCGAACGAAACGGCTCCCTGCTGATAGAGCGATTTCAAGATCTGGCGGGCCCGGTAGCGTTCCTTCCCCAACCCGGCGATGAAGGCCTCCAGTTCTGGGAGGGGCATGTCTTTCAGGTTGGGCAGGGCGGTGCTTTCCATCTACAGCAATTTTCCCAGGCGTTCGGCGATGGCGTCGATGAAGCCTTCCGTGTTGACCTTCCGGTTGGCCGGGTTCGGTTCGGCGACGAGCAGCAGGTCCCCGGTCATGACGCCTTCCTCGACGGTGGTGAGGGCCGCCTTTTCCAGGCAGTCGGCGAAACGCACGACGTCCGGCGTGTCGTCCAGTTCACCCCGCTTGCGGAGTGCCCCCGACCAGGCGAAAATGAGGGCCATCGAGTTGGACGACGTCTCTTCACCTTTCAGGTGTTTGTAATAATGTTTCTGGACCGTGCCGTGGGCCGCCTCGTATTCGTAATAACCATGCGGGGATACGAGGACCGAAGTCATCATGGCGAGGCTCCCGTTGGCGGAGGCGATCATGTCGGACATCACGTCCCCGTCGTAGTTTTTGAGCGCCCAGAGGATCCCCCCTGCGGACTTGACGATCCGGGCGACGGCGTCGTCGATCAGGGTAAAAAAATACTCGATTCCGGCGGCGGTGAATTTGTCCTTCCAGTTCCGCTCAAACTCGTCGTCGAAGATCTTCCGGAAACGGGCGTCGTAGATTTTCGAAATGGTGTCTTTCGTGCTGAACCAGAGGTCTATTTTCTGATCCATGGCGTAGGTGAAGCATGCCTTGGCGAAGCTGGTAATGGATTCGTCTATGTTGTGGACGCCCTGGATGATACCGGGGCCGGCGAAGTCCTTGATCGTCCGGCGTACCGGCTCGCCGCCGCCGGCGGGGGTAAAGACCAGTTCGGCCTTTCCCGGCCCGGGAACACGGATTTCCGTATTGTTGTACACGTCACCGTAGGCGTGACGGCCGATGGTGATGGGCTTTTTCCAGGTGGAGACCGTGGGGCGGATGTTTTTGACCACAATGGGGGTCCGGAAGACGGTGCCGTCGAGCATGGCGCGAATGGTTCCGTTCGGGCTCTTCCAGGCCTGCTTCAGGTTGTATTCCTTCACCCGGTCCTCCGTCGGCGTGATGGTGGCGCACTTGACGCCG
>JAGVTI010000022.1 GCA_019136935.1 Deltaproteobacteria bacterium | reverse complement strand
TACAGGGAATTCCCCGGAATTCGGCGACGGATCAGATCGCTTCGATCGTGGAAGGCGGTTTCGTCGCAATGTTATAGGTGACGCTCACCACGCCGGGTACATCGCGGATGATCTCCCGGGCCAGTTCGTCCAGAATTTCATAGGGAAGGCGTGTCGGCGTTGCCGTGCGTGCGTCGATACTGTCCCAGCAGCGGATTTCAATCTGCAGACCGAAGTCGCGTTTCCCGTTTCGCATACCCGTCACGCGGTCTTCGTGAAGAATGGCCATGTACTGGAAGGCATCGGTTCCCTTGAGAATCTTTTCGACGACAACGTTGGCTTTCCGGACGATTTCGATGCGTTCCGGGGTGACTTCTCCGATGATCCGTGCCGCCAGTGCCGGACCGGGGAAGGGAATACGGGCAAACAGTTCGGCCGGAAGCCCTAGGGCACGGCCGACCTCGCGGACGCTTTCCTTCCGCAGTTGAATCAGAGGTTCGATGATTTTATAACCGAAGGTTTCCTGAGGGTCGATGCCGAGCTGCTCGAATACGTTGTGTTGACGCTTGATCCCCGCTACGGTTTCATCTACATCGGTCAGGATCGTTCCCTGGAGAAGATGTTTTGCACCGCTTTCCCTGACAAGACGGCCGAAGACCTTCTTGTAGAAAGTCTGGGTGATCGCCTCCCGCTTTTCCTCGGGATCGGTCAGACCCTTGAGGGCTGCAAAAAACTCCTCCCTGGCGTCATAGACCTCGACGGGGACTCCCAGGTCCCGAAAGAACTCGACCACCTGTTGGGCTTCTCCTTCTCTCAGGATGCCGTTTTCGACGAGGACGGTTCTTAAACGCGGGCCCAGTGCCCGGTGTCCCAGCATCGTGACCACCGACGAATCGACACCGCCCGAGAGGGCGTTGATGGCTGTACCGTCACCGACGGCGTCCCTGATTTCCTTGGCCCGTTCGTTGATAAATCGTTCCGTGTTCAGCGCCTGCAGGGTGATTTCTTGAATCATGCGGTTACCTCCGCTTAGAGTATTTTATAAAAACGGCTCGCCCGGCTGGTTTGGCGGGCGGAGCCTTTGAGACAAAAACAGAGTGATTATCCCTTCTTGTTGGAAAAATCGAAAGACGAAGGGGGCGGCCATGCCGCTGAAACCGCTCGTCCCCTTGTTCGCTTTTCAACCTGATTCTGCCGGAGAGCGCGATATCAGGGTGTTGCAGAAGATGGCTCGATTTGCTTATCGGGGGATATTCTTTCCGCGAATCCGTCCAGCTGAAGTTGCACTTCCTCCAGAATCAGGTCATACAGACCGTCGATGCGGCGATAGCATTCCGCAACCTTTTCTTTAAGAGGACCCAGGGTGGAGTCCAGAAGGGGCGTGCTTTCATCCCGCCGCCAGGAACGGACAAAGGCCTCCGTATTCCAGGGATATTCCTGAAGGAGGTTCTTCACTTCCTGTGCCGTGGAGCAGATTTTCGGGGAAATGGGGGTTTTTTCGTCCAGGAGAATATCCAGGATGGTGTCCGTATAGTTTTTCAGACGTTTCATCTGCTCAAGACGATCCCGTGCCTTGATTCCCGATTCAAGCGTATTCTGCAGGTCGCGGCAGCACTTTCGGGCTCGGTCCACCAGGGACAGGGTCGTTTTGAACACTTCGAAACGGCGGTCCAGGGATGTCAAACGCCGCTGGGCCTCCTCCTTGATTTCCGCCAGGGCGCGCTCGGCAAGCTGGGAGCACTTCGAATCGATGGACCGGTCGACGATCCGTTTGATCGTGTAACCGATCCCGGCCGCGACGGATCCGGCGCTGGTGATCGCCGTAAGTACGGTTTCTATGTCCACAGAGCACCTCTTCGTTTGATAAATGACCGGAATAATGAGAAAAAGACCAAGATATGAATCGCTTACAATTATCCGGATCGTTGAAAACCTATAAGGCAATTGCACGGTTGTGTCAAGCAGTTCTCCGTGCCAATGGCGGTCTTAAACCGTCATTTTTGATTACATCGGCAGGCAAAGATTCAAAACGTCATACCGGGCTTGGAGACGGTGCCGTAATGCCCGATTTACATACGAGGTCATTCTGAGTCCTTCGCTTCGCTCAAGGATAAACTCCGCGAAGAATCTCGCTTTTCAAAGGCCGGGGTTTTTCGTTGTCGGCTTCGCTCCGGGATCAACTCCGCGAAAGATCGAATCATCCGGGTCTGTTAAGAAGAAGAGATTCTTCGGCTGCCGCCTCAGAATGACATTTGCCAGGCTACGCAAGGAATGTTCCGGGGAAGAGATTCTTCGGCTGCCGCCCGGGAATGAATCGTCAGTAAAGATCGTATCGTACCAGTCTGCCGTCCAGGCCGCCGTTGCTCAACTCCTTTTTCCAGGCGGGTTTCAGGCCGATCTTCTTGATGTATTCCCGTTCGCCGACATAGACATAGGCCGTCGAGCCTGTGCACCGCTGCTTGAAGAAATCGCCGAGTTTGCGGTAGAACTCCGGCAGATCGACGGCTTTTCCCATCCTGATGCCGTAAGGGGGGTTACACACGATGGTTTTTCCCCGTAGCTCTTCGATCGTGAAAACATCCCGCTGTTCGATGCGGATACGGTGACCCGGATCGATGAGATGGCTGTTGCGGCGGGCCGCCTCCACCGCGTCGAAGGCGATATCGCTCCCGGCGATGATCCCCGGTGCCACGGGGACAAGCTCGTTTTTCCCTTCCCTGACGACATTTTTCCAGAGTGCGGCATCGAAATCGGGTAAATTTTCGAAACCGAACGTCTTTCTGAGAAATCCCGCGGGCATATGCGAGGCGTGCATGTAGGCTTCGCAAAGCAATGTTCCCGATCCGCAGAAGGGATCATACAGGGGTGTTTTGCCCGACCAGCCGGAATAGCGGATGATCGCCGCCGCCAGGGTCTCGATCATGGGGGCGGATACGGATTCCAGCCGATAGCCCCGCCGGTGCAGCGATCCGCCGGAGGTGTCCAGGCTGATCGTGGCCCGGTTGTGGTCGATGTGAAGATTGAACCAGACGCCGGGGTTTCTCGTGTCGATGGATGGGCGTCTCCCCTGGCGGGAGCGAAAATAATCGACGATCGCATCTTTCAGACGCAGAGCGGCGAACTGGGAGTGGGTGATGTTGCTGTGCGAGACGGTTGCAAAGACGGCGAATGTACCTGCCGTGGTCAGGAAATCCTCCCAGGGAATCTGGAGTGCCTGCTTGTAAAGATACCGATCGGAATGGCAGTCGAAAGTGACCAGCGGGGCAAGGACACGATTTGCCAGACGGCAGTGATAATTAAC
>JAGVTI010000062.1 GCA_019136935.1 Deltaproteobacteria bacterium | reverse complement strand
ACGGACGAATCTCCCTTCTTTTCCTGTCGAATCAGGTTTTCCTTCTCTTCCAACAGGTGCATGCACAGCTCGCCGTCACCATCTTGCTGCGCTTTTATCAACTTCATTTTCAGATTCCTATGCCTTTTTTTAAACCATTGTTTCTTCAACCGCTCAACGGTATCGAAAAACATGCGTTCCGCCACTTCCGCCGGAGGCGGGTTTTCCTCCATCACCCCGCGCAGAACGGCTTCCCGGATCGGCGGATTATCGATATCATGAATGACACCATCCAGATCAACCGCGCCTCGGCCGTCTTTCCCCACGATGCGGACGATCTTTTGCACGATCGCTTTCACATCGCCTTCGGAAAAATAATCGAGGATACCCAGCTCCGACACATCCCGTACCCGCCGGGGATTTTCCAGGATTAGGTGGACAAGGGCCAGCTCCAGCTTATCCGCCTGATTTTTCAGGACGTCGATCCGGGTGTCCAGGGACGGACCGGCATCCGCAGATACCGCGTTCGCACGGCCGCCTTGACCCCGCCGATTCAGGATGTCATAATCGACGCCGAAGCGCTCCGACACCCGCCTGAGAAAAAGATTCCGGGAGATGGGGTCGGCAATGCTGTTGCTGAGATGGATGGCTTCATTGACGGCATTCTTTTCCCCGACGACGGTCGTCTCCCGTGAAAGAACCCTTTCCAGGAAATAAGTTTCGATCGGCTGGGCCTCCTGGAGGATATCCAGGAAACCGCCCTTTCCGTACTCCCTGATATAACTGTCCGGATCGCAGCCGTGGGGAAGGCTTACGGCCCAGGCATCGACATCCGCCGACAGAAAGAGTTCAAGGCTGCGGGCCAGCGCTTTGCGCCCCGCTTCGTCCGAATCGAAGGTGATGTAAACCTTCTGGGTATAGCGACGCAGCAACGCCACCTGCTCCTTCGTCAGGGCCGTTCCCAAAGAGGCGACAACAGGATGGACACCTGCGTTCCACAGGGCGAGGAAATCGAAATAACCCTCGACCAGAATGGCGTAACCTTCCTTGCGGATAAACTCTTTCGACCTGTTCAGACCATAGAGATGCCGGCCCTTGACGTAAACCGGCGATTCCGGGGAATTGAGATACTTGGGTTCTTCCTGCCCCATGACCCGCCCGCCGAAAGCGATAACCCTGCCTTCGGTATCCTCGATGGGAATCATCAGGCGTCCTCGGAAGCGATCGTAGTAAGTGCCTTCCTTTCCCTTGATAATCAAACCGGCTTTTTCACCTTCCGATAGAGGGATCTGCTCCCGTTCCAGGTGGGCCCGCAGGGCGGACCAGCCTTCCGGCGCATAGCCCAGGCGAAAGGAGTCGATCACCGCCGGGGTCATCCCTCGCCCTTCGAGATAGGAGCGGACACGGGCGGCTTCGTTCAAAGCGAGATTACGGGCAAACCATTGGGCCGCCTTTTTATTGGCGAGATAAACCTGCTCCCGTTCCGTTACCCCCCCCCCTGAAAGGGAATGGTCCTTCGGATCGGGCAGAACGACGCCCGTTTTCCCTGCCAGGTAGCGAACCGCCTCGGGAAACGTCATCCCGTTCATGTTCATGAGAAAGGAAAAGGCGTTACCACCGGCACCGCATCCGAAACAGTAGAAGATCTGCTTGTCCGGTCTCACGGAAAAGGAGGGGGTCTTTTCCTTGTGGAACGGGCAGAGGCCGATGAAATTGCGGCCCGCCTTCCGTAAAACGACATACTCGGATATCAGATGGACGATATCGATCCTGTCCCGGATCTCTTCTATCTTCTCTTGGGGAACATACCCGGCCAATTTCACATCCCCTTCCGCAGGACACGCAGCGTAACGATCTCCCTTCCGACCAGAAGCAGGCAGGCAATCGACATACAGGAGGTCTTCACCCGATCATCGCTCCGGAAAACGAACGTCATACGGAAAGTCTGGCCTTGACTTTGTCTCCGACGGCCTTTCCGTCGGCTTTTCCCGTTAATTTCGGCATGAGGACCTTCATGACCTTTCCCATGTCCCGGATACTCGTCGCCCCCACTTCGGCGATGGCCGCCTCGATTTCGCGGGATACGTCCTCTTCCGATAACTGGGCCGGCATGAATTCCTGGATGACCTTCAGTTCACGGGTTTCCTTGTCGACCAGGTCCTGACGACCTCCGTTGCGAAACTGTTCAATCGAATCGTTCCGCTGCTTGGCCATGGATGCCAAAGCCTGGAGAACTTCCACTTCTTCCAGCTCACGGCGAAGATCGATCTCCCTGTTGTGAAGCGTGTTCTTGATGAGTCTCAAGGCGGACAGCCGGTCCTTGTCCTGGGCCTTCGCCGCTTGAACCATCTCCTTGTCCAGAGTTTCCTTGTAATTCATCTTTCCTACCTTTACCTGATAAGTTAAGTTGATTTAACTTATTAAAAAACAAGTTAAGCCATGGATTTATTTTGTCAACCTCTCCTTCCGTAAAAGGACACATCGACGGCCCCGCAAAAGCCCGGTTTTGTCGTTCCGAGGAGCAGCGGCGACAAAGAATCTGCTGTCATATTAGATCCTTCGTGGGGATTCACCTGCAAGCGCAACGAAGAACTCGGGATGGCAAGTCGAGCATTTTCCGACATTTCTCGAATTCGCCAAGCGCTTATCCCGGTCAAACCCGGCGGTATAAAACGGCCCTGCCGGTTACGGATCATCCTTCAGCCAAGCTCGTCGGCCAGTCTTTTCCCGCCCAGGATGTGCATGTGAAGATGGAAAACCACCTGTCCACCTTCTTCGTTGCAGTTGATAACCGTCCGGAATCCCGCCTGATCTATCCCTTTTTTCTTCGCAACGATCTGAGCCGCACCAAACAGGGACGCCAGGATGTCCGTTCCTCCCGCGTCCACATCCAAAAGGGTCGGAACATGCTCTTTGGGAATCACGATGACATGAACGGGCGCCATGGGGTGGATGTCGTCGAAAGCCAGCACCCGGTCGTCCTCGTAAACCTTGCTGCAGGGAATTTCCCCCCTGACGATCTTGCAGAATATACAGGATTCCATTGTTCTTTCCTCCCTGGCAATAAAAAATGGTCACGCCCCGGCAAAACGGGCCCTGGATTTTACGACCTGCCCCCTTCGGCCACGGCAATGGCCTCTTTCAGGGACAAGGTACCCGCATAGAGAGCCTTCCCGGCGATGACACCGATGACACCTTCCCGTTCGATCTCCACCAGTCTTTCGATATCCCGAATATCGGAAACGCCGCCGGAGGCGATCACGGGAATGTCCGTCATCTGCGCAAGGCGCTTCGTCGCTTCGAC
>JAGVTI010000044.1 GCA_019136935.1 Deltaproteobacteria bacterium | reverse complement strand
GGAGATTGTCGAAGAATAACGGTCGAGAGACCGGGGGCGAATTTGGGGAGAGTGGCGATGGATACAGGGGTTCAGTCATCGGCGGAATGGATTGCCGAGGGAGAGCGATACGTGATGGGGACGTACAAACGGTTCCCTCTCGTATTGACGGAGGGGGCCGGTATGGCCGTCTGGGATTGCGAAGGGAGGGAATACCTCGATTTCATCGGGGGAATTGCCGTCTGCAGCCTGGGGCACAGTCATCCGAAAGTGGTCGAGGCGATACAAAAGCAGGCTGCGAAACTGACCCACGTGTCCAACCTGTACCATATTCCCCCGCAGATAGAACTGGCCCGGCTGCTTGTCGAGAATTCGTTTGCCGACAAGGTCTTTTTCTGTAACAGCGGTGCGGAGGCCAACGAAGGTGCCATCAAGCTGGCGAGAAAATACGGCTGCGACATCCTGGGCGGAAAATACGAAATCATCACCATGGAGAATTCCTTTCATGGCCGGACCCTGGCGACGATCACCGCCACGGGCCAGGAAAAATTCCGGAAGGGATTCGAGCCTCTTCCCGACGGATTCGTCTACGTTCCTTACAACGATCTGGAAGCCATCGAACAGGCGGTAAGCGAAAGGACCTGCGCGGTCATGCTGGAGCCCATTCAGGCCGAGGGAGGCGTCCGGGTTCCGGACGAACGTTATCTGAAGGGGGTCAGGAAGATCTGCGACGAGCGGAATCTCCTGATGATTCTGGATGAAGTGCAGGTCGGCATGGGACGGACGGGAAAGCTGTTCGCTTACGAGCATGAAGGGGTTTCCCCCGATATCATGTCCCTGGCCAAGGCGCTGGGGAACGGATTCCCCGTCGGCGCCATGCTGGCGACGGACAGGGTGGCCTCGGCCTTCGCCCCGGGAAACCACGCTTCGACCTTCGGAGGAAATCCTCTGGCCATGGCGGCTGGGAAAGCCGCCTTTGAAGTTCTGACGCAGGAGGGCGTGATCGAGCATGGCGCCCGGGTCGGTCTGTACCTGAAAAAAAGGCTGGAGGAACTCAAGTCGCGCCACAGCTGTATGCTGGAAGTCCGCGGCCGGGGATTGATCGTCGGCGTCGAAATGGACAGGGAGATCGCCGAGACGGTCAATCGCTGCATCGACGCCGGCGTCCTGATCGGCTCAGCGGGAACCCACGTGCTGCGTTTCCTCCCCCCCCTGATCGTCGAAGAGCACCATGTGGATCGACTCATTACCACCCTGGATAAGGTTCTGGAGGCCGTATGAAAAAAGACCTGCTGTCGGAGTACGAACTGGAGAAAAACTATTTCGATCGGATATTCGAACGGGCCGTGGTTTTGAAGGACATGCACCGGAAGGGCTTTCATCCCCCGACGCTGTCCGGGAAAGTATTGGGTATGATTTTCGACAAGGCCTCGACGCGAACCCGGCTTTCTTTCGAAGTCGGCATGTATCAACTGGGCGGAATGGCGATGTTCCTGAGCGGACGGGATACCCAGATCGGACGGGGGGAAACGGTTGCCGACACGGCCAGGGTCATGTCGCGTTATCTCGACGGGATCATGATCCGGACCTTCAGTCAGGATATGGTTGAAGAATTTGCTCACTACGCCTCCATTCCCGTGATAAATGGTTTGACAGATCTCCTGCATCCATGTCAAATACTCACGGATATTTTCACCATTATCGAGAAAAGGGGCGCCTACGAGGGAATGAAGGTCGCCTACGTGGGAGACGGCAACAACATTGCGAATTCATGGATCAATGCGGCCGTCAAATTGCCGTTCTACTTGACCCTGGCCTGTCCGGAGGGGTACGATCCCGATCCGGAGATATTCGGCAGGGCGCAAACCGGGGCAAAGGCGAGCGTTCAGCTTTTCCGCGATCCCGCCGATGCGGTACGGGGGGCGGACGTGATCTACACGGACGTCTGGGCCAGCATGGGGCAGGAAAACGAGCAAGAGAAGCGGGTGCGGCATTTTAAGGGTTATCAGGTCAATAAACAACTGGTTGAGCACGCCGGCAAGGATGCGGTCGTCATGCATTGCCTGCCCGCGCATCGCGGCGAAGAAGTTTCGGCGGATGTCATAGACGGCCCCCGGTCGATCGTTTTCGACCAGGCGGAAAATCGGCTGCACGTGCAGAAGGCCATCTTGGAAATACTTATGTCAGGAGGAAATGAGCAATGAAGGGTGAAGTGAAAAAAGTCGTCCTAGCCTATTCGGGAGGATTGGATACATCGGTGATCGTGCAGTGGCTCCTGGATACCTACGGGTGCGAAGTGATCTGTTACGCCGCCGACGTGGGACAGAAGGAAGAATTGGACGGTTTGAAGGAGAAGGCGATCAAAACCGGTGCGTCCAAGATCTATATCGACGACCTGCGTGAGGAGTTCGCGCGGGACTTCATTTTCCCGGCGCTCCGCGCCAACGCCATCTACGAAGGAGTTTACCTGCTGGGGACGTCCCTGGCAAGGCCGCTGATCGCCAAACGGCAGGTGGAAATCGCGGCTCTCGAAGGAGCCGATGCGGTCTGTCATGGCGCGACGGGGAAGGGCAACGACCAAGTGCGGTTCGAACTGACCTACATGGCCCTGAATCCTCATATCCGCATCATTTCCGCGTGGAAAGACCCCAACTGGATCTTCGATTCCCGGGAATCCATGTTCAACTATGCGGAAAAGCACAATATTCCCCTTCCCATGTCCAAGGAGAAACCCTACAGCGAAGACCGGAATTCCCTCCACATCTCCCATGAGGGCGGTATTCTGGAAGATCCCTGGGCGGAGCCGCCGGAGAACATTTTCATCCTGACCGTTTCCCCCGAAGCCGCGCCGGATAAGCCGACCTACGTGGAAATCGAATTCGAGAAGGGAAATCCCGTCGCCGTCGATGGCGAGCGGTTGAGCCCGGCGAACCTGATGGAGCGGCTCAACAAGCTGGCCGGTGAAAACGGTGTCGGGCGGGTCGACATGGTGGAAAACCGGTTTGTCGGCATGAAGTCGAGGGGCGTCTACGAGACTCCCGGCGGGACGGTCCTGTGGGCGGCTCACCGGGCGCTTGAATCGCTGGTGATGGATCGGGAAGTCATGCTGATGCGGGACTCCCTGATTCCGAAATATGCCCAGCTGGTCTATAACGGCTTCTGGTATGCCCCGGAGATGGAGACACTCCAGACCTACATCGATGCGACCCAGGAGAACGTCACCGGCACGACGCGCGTGAAACTTTATAAAGGCAACTGCATCGTCGTCGGCCGGAAATCGCCCTTCTCCCTGTACCGGGAAGATTTCGCCACCTTC
>JAGVTI010000284.1 GCA_019136935.1 Deltaproteobacteria bacterium | reverse complement strand
GGCGAACCGCTGGCAATCGATGCCGTGAAGCGGTTTGTCGCCGACGCCAATACGATGCAGAGGCGGAGCGAAATCGCGAAGTCTGCAAGCCGTGTTGTCGGGAAAGCGGAGTCGGTGGCGATCATCGGTTCCGGACCCGCCGGTCTCAGTGCGGCCTTTTATCTGGCCAGGATGGGATACAAGGTAACGGTATTTGAGGCGGAGAACGTTCCGGGCGGAATGCTTGCCATGGGAATTCCGGAATATCGTCTTCCGAGAGAAATCCTCAATGCGGAAATAGAACTCATCAAAGCCTATGGCGTTGAGATCCGTTTGAACAGCCCTGTCGGGAAGGATGCCTTGAGTCTGCAAGGTCTCAAGGATCAGGGGTATGCGGCCATATTTGTTGCCGCAGGAGCCCAGAAGAATATGCCCTTGGACATTCAGACGGGCGATATTGCCGGGCTAGTCGACGGCGTATCCTGGTTGAAGGATTTCAATCTTGGAAAGCAGGTGAAAACCGGGAAGAAAGTGGCCGTCATCGGCGGCGGCAATGTGGCTATCGATGCGGCGAGAACGGCTCTGCGCCTTGGTGCGGAAGAGGTATCAATCGTGTACCGGCGCTCCCGTGAAGAGATGCCGGCAATCAACGATGAGATCGTGGAAGCCGAAAAGGAAGGTGTCAAGATTCATTACCTGGCCGTTCCTGCAAAACTGGTCGGAAAGGCCGGCGTGTGCGAAGGATTGGAATGTCTGAAGACGGAGCTTGGCGAGCCGGATGAAAGCGGTCGCCGCAGACCCGTCACGGTGGCAGGTTCCGAGTTTGTCCTGGATACGGATATCGTGATATCCGCCATCGGCCAGTCCGCGGATCTGTCTTTCCTGGAAGGGACGGGCATTGAAGTGAAACGTGGCAACACGATCATCGCGGATCCCTGCTCCATGGCAACCAACGTCAAGGGCGTATTTGCCGGTGGCGACGTGGTATCCGGGCCGGCGACGGTCATTGAAGCGATGGCGGCCGGCAGGAAAGGGGCCCTGGCTATCGATGCCTTCCTGAGTGGAAAGGAACTGGAAATAATGCCGGAACCTTATGTCATCGAATACGAAACAATCGATCTCGACCTGTTCAAAAAGACGACGCGGCAGGAAATGCCGTTGCTGCCGGTCGGTGAGAGGTTGAAGGGGTTCGCCGAGGTGGATCTGGGTTTCGACGAACTCCAGGCATTGCGGGAAAGCGACCGCTGTTTCCAGTGCGGGATGTTCCCGAAGAAATGATTGTCTTGAAATAACGGAGACGGGGATCTTGCCTGAGGGGAAGGTCCCCGCCCTTTTTTAAATAAACAGCAGAAGAGGAAAGGAGAAACAAATGGAAGGGGAAATAAAGGCCCATTATATCGATCATATCAGCATAGCCGTAAAGGATCTTGACAAGGCTGTTAAGGAATACGAGACTTACTTCGGATGGAAAGTCGCCGGCCGGTACACGGATCCGGACGAAAATCTGAAAGTGGCTTATTTCCAGGTGGGTCCCACGGCGTATGAATTGATGGAAGACCTGGACGGGACCGGCGAAGTCGCGAAGTTCATCGAGCGACGGGGAGAGGGCATCATGCTCGTTGCCTTCAATGTAGACAGCTGTGCCGATGCCCTGAAGCAGTTGAAGGAACGAGGCGCGAAGATGATCGACGAGGTTCCTCGCCTGTCCAAGGAGCTCAACCGGCACTTCGGTTTTATTCATCCGAAATCCACCGGCGGCGTTCTGGCCGAGGTGATCGAAGGGAAATATTAGAATCTGTCTCAACAAGAAAAAGATCGGGAAAAATAACCATGAAATTTGCCGTTATTGTGGTGGACATGCTGAAAGATACCTACGATAGCCCCTCCGCGCACCGTTTCATGAAGGATTTCCGCGACATCATCCCGGGTATCCGGAATCTGGCCGGAGAGGCGAGAAAACTGGGCGGGCTGATCGTGTATGCCAATGACAGCTATCTGCGGGAGGATTTCCTTTTCCGGGGGAAGATGAAGCACACCGCCATCCGCGGGACGCGCGGTGCGGAAGTGATCGATGAACTGCCGGTTCTGGAGAGCGATATCGTCCTTCCGAAAAGAAGGTTCAGCGCGTTCTTCAAAACCGATCTGGATATGACGCTCCGGACGCTGGGGATCGATACGATTGCCGTAACCGGACTGACGACGGAGGTCTGTGTGTTGAGCACGGTCTTGGACGGCCTGGCGAACGATTTTAATTCCGTCCTGATTTCGGATTGCTGCGCTTCCCGGAGCCGCGAGACGCACGACGCCGTTGTTGCCGCGTTTTCACGCTTTCCGACATACCCGACGCTGAGGGTCCGGACCGCCGAAGAATTTCTGGCGGAGGCGGGGGGGGAGGCCGTCCTGTAGCAGGGGCTGTGTCCTTCTTCAATTCAATTCGGGTTCGTTCTCACCCATATAAAAAAAGCTCCATCCATTTCTGGATTGGAGCTTTTTTATTACACAGGAGAAGGGTCTTCTGTTTTATTCTTCCAGCAGATTGCGGGAAATGATCAGCTTCTGGATTTCGGTCGTCCCTTCCTCGAAGTGGAAAGAACGGACATCCCGGAAAATCCGCTCAATGGGGTAGGTCTTCGTGTAGCCTACGCCGCCATGGATGCGAAGGGCTTTCTCCGCTACGTCCACAATCATCTCCTCGGCCGTCACTTTCGCCATGGAAGCTTCCTTGTCGAAGGGTAAACCGTTATCGCATCTCCATGCCGCTTCGTAGGCCATCAGGCGCGCCGCCTTGATCTGCGTTCCCATTTCCGCCAGCATCCATTGAATGGCCTGCCGCGAGGCGATGGGTTTCCCGAAGGTCTGTCTCTTCTTGGCGTAGGCGATGGAAAGTTCAAGCAGCTTGTCTCCGTTTCCCACGCAGCAGGTGGCGATGGAGGCGCGGCTCAGGTTAAGGGCGCTGTAGGCGACTTCCAGCCCCTGTCCGACTTTACCGATGACGTTGTCCACGGGCACCCGCATGTTTTCGAAGAGGACCTCTCCGTGGCGCACCCCGAGGGTTCCCATCATGGGGGGCATCGCAACGACCTTCAACCCCGGCGTTCCCTTATCCACCAGGAATCCCGTAATGCCGTCCGGCGTGGCCGCGAAGACGTAGAGCAACTGGGACCAGGGGAAGGAAATGAGCCATTTCCGGCCGTTGATGACATATTCATTCCCTTCACGCTTGGCGGTGGTGACGATGTTTTTCCCCGTCCCTTCCTCGTTTCCGAAGATATACAGAGGACGCCAGAATATGCCGTTCATGCAATGGGCGAGCATACGAATCATGGAATAGGCCTTGGCCCATTCTTCTTCGACCGGGAACCAGTCGATCATGGGCCAACCCTGGCCGCCGTACTCCTTGGGGATGGTCAAGCCGTAAAAGTCCGTTTTCTTCAGTGCATCCAGGACTGCGTCGGTCAGCATTTCCTTCTCTTCCATTTCAGGTGAAATGGGATTGAGGACATTTTCAACATATTCCCTTGCTTTTTGCTTTCGTTCCAAAACATAATCCGGTAATGAAAAATCCATGATGTGCCTCCCAATTTATTTGTTATGCTCTTATTATTTCCTGATTAACCGATCATTGTCAGTCCGCCGTCCACGCTGAGGACCTGGCCGGTGATATAACGCGCATCGTCACCGGCAAAGAACGCGACGGCGCCTGCGACATCTTCCGGCGATCCTATCCTGCGCAGGGGAATCGCGCGGACCACACCTTCGGCAATTTTCTTTCCTTTTTCATCCGCCGCGAGACTTCTCCAGATATCCGTATCGACGGGACCGGGACTGATGCAGTTGACGGTGATCTGGAACCGGGCGAGTTCCCGTGCCAATGCCTTGCTCGAACCCATGATGGCGGCTTTCGTCCCGCCGTAGATCAATTCCCCGGCGGTGCCGACACGGCCGGCATCCGATCCCATGCTGATGATGCTTCCCTGGCCGTTTTTCATCAGGTAGGGAATGCAGGCATGGCATGCATTGAGATAACTTTTATAATTCACGGCGATAAAGCGATCCCAAAAAGCATCGTCCGTCTCCAGAAAAGGTTTGGGCTGGTCGATACCGGCATTGTTTACCAGGATGTCGATCCGTCCGAATTCCGCATAAGCCTCGTCCACCGCCTGCTTCGTTTCCGCGTACCGCGACAGATCGGCCTTTATGCCGATCCCCCGGGATCCGAGGCGGTTGACTTCCTCTGCGACGGCCTGTGCGCTTGCCGGATCGATATCCAAAATCGCAATCCGTGCCCCATCCCGTGCAAGGCGCAGGGCAATAGCCCGGCCGATCCCTTTTCCCCCCCCTGTGATAATCGCCACCTTATCCTTCAGTTTCATATTCCCCTCCCTATGGCCTCATACGACGACCAGGTTTTAGATTTCCTCCGATTGTTTTTAGCCTGGAAAACTTGTATTCCAACATCGGGAACAACCCGCGTTGGTTTTTGCGAAAATTCAATACGTTGAAGTAACTTATACTTTGTCTGCTTTTGATCGTCAATGCGCATAACTACGTTTTCGTGCGTAAGTAGTAATACTTACCATAAAAAGGGGGTGCCCGGCGGATGCCGTCACCCCTTTTTATTTTCCTGCCGCTGGAAT
>JAGVTI010000039.1 GCA_019136935.1 Deltaproteobacteria bacterium | reverse complement strand
AAAACCGGAAGGACGAGGCGATGGCCTTCATGGAAGGAGAGGTGACTGTGGTGGAGAAGATGATCACCGATTCATTTCATAAGATTATCAGGATGGAAATCGACCAGGCCGATGCGACCATGCAGCAGAGTGCGTCCCGGGCGCACGCGGCCACCTGGTTTGCTTCCGTTTCAACCGTTATCGCTTTCCTCCTGGCGGTCGGCATCGGATTTTTGATGAGTGCCATGATCACCCGTCCCATTGCCAGGGTCATCGAGGGATTGGGCGACGGTTCGGATCAGGTTTCCGCGGCCGCTTCCCAGGTGGCGACGTCAAGCCAGCACTTAGCCGACGGCAGTTCCAACCAGGCTTCCGCTATTGAAGAGACGTCGTCCTCTCTGGAGGAAATGTCGTCCATGACCCGGCAGAACGCCGACAATGCCCGGTTGGCCAACGATATGATGATGAAGGAAGCGGCGCCGAACTTTCATTTGATCGAGGAGCGGATGGGGACCATGGAAAAGGCCATGCAGGCTTCGGTCAGCGCCAGCGAAGAAACCGCGAAGGTCATCAAGACCATCGATGAGATTGCCTTCCAGACAAACTTGCTGGCGCTGAACGCCGCCGTCGAGGCGGCAAGGGCGGGCGAGGCCGGCGCAGGATTCGCCGTTGTGGCCGATGAGGTCCGGAATCTGGCCATGAGGGCGACGGAAGCGGCCAAGAATACCCAGGATCTGATTTCCAATTCCACAGGGCGCATCAAGGAGGCGACGACGATTTACGGCCAGGTATCCGAGGCAATGGGGAAAAACGGCGAGATCGCCAAGAAAGTTTCGGAACTGGTCGGAGAGATCGCGGCTGCGTCCCATGAGCAGGCCCAGGGAATCAGCCAGGTAAATGCTGCGGTTGTCGAAATGGACAAGGTGGCCCAGCAGACGGCGGCGTCGGCGGAAGAATCGGCAAGCGCGGCGGAGGAACTGAATGCGCAGGCGGAACAGATGAAGCATTACATCAGGGATCTTGTCGAGCTGGTCGGGGGGCAGGACGATCGGTCCTGGCTTATCGCCGCAGGCCCTGCGACGAACCGGGGAACGCTTCAGAAAAGCGGTGCGGTCAAGGCGATGGACCTCGTGAAGCAGGACAGGCGGGTTGCCGTTGCCTCGGGAAAGGAAAAGGTCGTCAGGCCCGATCAGATTATTCCCCTGGAAGAGGGCGATTTTAAAGATTTCTGAAGACAGGATGTTTTGTAACCCGGGGGGTTCCCCCTCGGTGAGCAATGTAACGGGAGCACGACATGATTTCTCCAAAGGAACTGATCAACATGGCCAATGGATCGGATCTCGCGTCCATCCGCCAGATCCTCAACAAAATTATCCAGGTTGCTCTCGACCCTCAATCCAACGCCGTTGATCTGAAAAATCTGATCGAGGCCGACCCGCCGCTGACGGCAAAAATTTTAAGACGGGCGAACTCGGCTTTCTACGGCATGCCGAGAAAGGTATCCGATGTGCTGGATGCGATCATGTTCATCGGATTCGAAGCCGTCAAGGAGTTGGCGATCAGTCAGGCCGTCGTCGATTTGTTTCAGAACGGCGAGATACACCAGAACGGCTATTCGAGAAATTCCCTGTGGATCCACTGCGTGGCGGTCGCGAGTTGTGCGAAGCTCATTGCCAGGCGGGAATTGCGCCGATACGGGAATGAGGTCTATACGGCGGGTCTGCTTCACGACATCGGCCTGATCATGATGGATCAGGTCCTGTAGGATGATTTCCTTCGTGCGCTCAGGGACATGGAACGGAACGGCCGGGATATCCGCCAGGTGGAAGAAGAGATCTTTCAATTCCACCACGACGATGTCGGCGGTCTTCTGCTTGAGGAATGGAATTTCACCCTCAATATCGAAATGGCCGTTCGCCAGGCGGAAAGTCCGACGATGGATCAGATCGAGCAGCATGCCGAAACGGCGATCCTGCACATCGCTCATTTTTCCTGTCATCGACGGAACCTGGGTTATCTGGAACCGATTCCTCACGATTCCCTGTTATATCAGCGTTGTCTTTGGAAATTCGGCATCGAAGAACGGGCCATGGAATTTATCATGGACGATGTGGAAGGGCAGATTCAGCAGATGGTGGAGCATGACTGGTTCTAGCAGGCGGATACATCCGGAAATCGAGGAATCCCTTCCCGAGTTGAAGAAAAAACTCCAGGATATGGAGATTCACCTGCGCCATTTCGGGAACGAATCTCTCCTTTCCCAGGAGGAGTCACGCAAAGCGACCCTCGAATACATTGAAATCATGGAGGAGTTTCGGCGGAAGAACGAGTCTCTCGAAGCACTGAAAGATGAGCTGGAGGAGCGGGTCAGAATCAGGACCTCCTCACTGGAGGCGTCCAACCAGGCCCTGACCGAAGAAATTGAAAAAAACAGGATCATTCAGAAGGAGTTAAGAGAAAAAGAGAAGAAACTCCTTTACGCGCAGAAAATGGAGGCCGTCGGGATCCTGGCCGGGGGTATCGCTCACGATTTCAACAATCTCCTCATGTGCATCCAGGGGAATCTCTCCCTGATCCTGCTGGAAGAAGGGGCTTTCCCTTCCCTTTACGACAAAATCAAAAATATCGAGGAACAGGTAAAAAGCGGTGTTTCCCTGACGAAGCAGCTTTTGAATTTTGCCGTCCGGCGGGAACAGGAATTTTCTCTGGTCGATTTAAACGACATCGTCTCCGAGACCGTGTCCATGTTTTCCAGGACTCACAAGGAAATTGTTGTTCAGCAGGATCTGGACTGTAATCTGGGACTCGTGCGTGCCGACAGGGGACAAATCGAGCAGGCCCTCTTAAATCTTTACCTGAACGCATCTCAGGCGATGCCCGGCGGCGGCTGGCTGACGCTGCGGACGGAGACCATCCGCCTTAGCCCGGACGAGGCGCAGTCGTATTTCGTCGAAAAGGGGCTTTATGCCGGAATTTCCGTCACCGATACCGGCGTCGGAATGGATGAAAAGACCCGGGAGAAGATCTTCGATCCCTTTTTCACCACCAGGGGGATGGGCAGGGGCTATGGTCTGGGCTTGGCTGCCGTCTATGGGATCGTCAAGGGGCATCGCGGCTACATCGATGTTCAGAGCACAAAAGGAAAGGGATCGTCCTTCATCATCGGTCTCCCGAAGACGACCGAAATGGCGGACCGACCGAAGACGCATCCCGAAGGAGCCATCCTGAGAGGACGGGAGACGGTTCTTTTTGCGGATGACGAAGAGACCATCGTCGAAGTCATGCGGGATATCCTGGAGGCGTTGGATTATCGTGTCTTTACTGCGGGCAGCGGTGAGGAGGCCGTCAAACT
>JAGVTI010000317.1 GCA_019136935.1 Deltaproteobacteria bacterium | reverse complement strand
GGATTCTCCGGAGCGAAATACGCCTGGGCTGCGTGGATGCCTCTTCCCGGGGACTGGAATTGCCCGTCGAAGGCGGCGTGGGCCTGGCACGGAAAATCGGGATGGATCTGAGCTTGGTCGTACTGGACGACAAGGGCGCAAGGACGGGCCTTCTGTTGAGCCTGGATGCGGACACCCTCGTCGAGCCTTCCTATCTCCATGAGATAAGAAATTATTTCCGGAGGAAAAAGGCGCTGGCCGCCGTGGTGTCCTATGCGCACCGATCCAGCCCGGATGCGCCGGTTGCAGACGCGATCGCCTGCTACGAATCGTTCCTGCGATACTACCTGATCGGCTTGCGGTACGCACGTTCCCCCTATGCTTTCCATACGATCGGTTCGACGATCGTCAGTTCCGCCAGGGGATACGCCATGGTGAGGGGCATGCCGAAAAGACTGGCCGGTGAAGATTTCTACTTTTTGAACAAGCTGACGAAAATCAGTCCGGTCGGCGTTATTTGCGGGACAACCGTATTCCCTTCGCCGCGGATTTCCCTGCGGACGCCTTTCGGCACGGGCAACCAGGTGGAACGTCTATTACAGGATGAGAAAAGTGAAAATCACTTCTACGACCCGGATACCTTCGTCGTCCTGAGGGATTGGCTGGCTTTGATGGAGGCGCAGCCGCATCTCGGGGGGGATGAACTTCTTTCGGCGGCCGGAAATATTGATCCGTTCCTGAAATCCTTTTTAAACGAGATCCATTTCCCTCATGCGTGGAATCGTTTGAAACGGAATTTTCCCCTGAGGAAGAACCTGTCGGCGCAATTGCATACCTGGTTCGACGGGTTGAAAACCCTGAGACTCATTCATTTTCTGACAGAAAAAAAGTATCCGAAAATATCCATGGTTGAGGCGGTCCGGCGCGTGAGTGCCATGCTTGGAACGGAGATACCGGAGGGGCGTTTCGAAAGCGGCGAATCGGCGGTGGAAATATTGACCTGCCTCAGGGAGCTCGAAAAGATGCTGTACGAGCCGGGGCGGATCGATATAACCACTTGACGCCGGAGACGGAAAACGGATAAAGTGCATAAAGTATTAACACTTGGATGTCATGGCCGGGGGGAGTCCGGAGGGTTGATGCGCAACTTCAAAACGGCAAGGAGTATCGGGATGCACAGCACGAGAAAGCGACACGATTTTATTTTTTGTATTTTCTTGATCCTAGGGCTGATTTTTTTCACCGCATGTGATTCAAATCAGGCCAAAACGGGCACGGATAAAGGGACTTCGGCTGTGACGCCCCAGGCGCCGGCAACCGCTGAAATTCCGATTCCTCCCGAAATGGCGGATGCCGTGGTCGTCGTCGACGGGGTGAAATTGACGAAAACCATGCTGGAGCGGGACCTTAACGCCAAGATGGACATGCTCAAGTCACAGGTCCCGGCCGATAAATTGAATGAAGTCCGGAACGAAGTGAAAACCAAGATCATCGACAACTTCATCATGCGCACCCTGTTTGCCAACGAAGTCAATAAACTGAACATATCGGCATCGGAAAAGGAAGTGACCGACGCGATCAACAAATTGAAGGAATCCTTGCCGCCCAAGGTGACGTACGACGAATTCCTGAAGAAGAACAAGCTGACCAGGGAACAGGCGAAGGAAGAAATCCGCCTGGGCGTGAGAATTGAAAAGTATGTCAAGTCCGCCGTTCCCGCCAATCCGAAAGTGACGGATAAGGAAATTAACGATTTCTACAGGAAGAACAAGGAAAAGTTCGTCATGCCGGAGTCGGCCCATGCCCGGCACATCCTGATCAAGACGAATCCGGAGGATGACGAAAAGACGCTGGCGGAAAAGAAGGCAAAAGCCGAATCGATCCGGAAGGAACTGCTGGCAGGCGCCGATTTTGCCCAGATGGCCGAGAAGAATTCCGACTGCCCCAGTTCCCAGGCGGGGGGCGATCTGGGTGTCTTCGTCAAGGGGCAGATGGTCAAAGCCTTTGACGATGCGGCTTTTTCCCAGAAGGAAAAGGAAATCGGGCCCGTTATAAAAACGCAGTACGGCTATCACATCATCCAGGTCCTAAAGCATGAAGGGCCCAAGACGATGGCGTTCAACGAGGAGATCAAGGGAAAGATCTCCGCCTACCTCAGGATGCAGAAACAGGAACAGGCCTACCAAACCCTCATGAAAAAACTGAAGGAAAAGGCCAACATCGTCGTTTACAGCTCTTAGGCAATCAACTGAAGGAGTGGTCCTTGTCGGGGAAGGACCCCTCCTTCACTTCCTTCATGTACTGCCTGACGGATTCCCTGATATTGTTGTTCAACGTGCTGTATTTTTTGACGAACTTGGGTGTGAACCGCTCGTACAGGCCCAGCAGATCGTGAATGACCAGGACCTGGCCGTCGCAGTGGGGACCGGCTCCGATACCAATGGTCGGTATGGAAAGGGTTTCGGTGATGTTTTTCGCCAAGGGCGCGGGAATACACTCCAGTACCACGGCGAACGCCCCGGCCTCCTCCAGAATCCTGGCGTCTTCGATCATTCTTGCGGCGGCGGCCTGTTCCTTTCCCTGCACCTTATAGCCGCCCAGCTGGTGGACAAATTGCGGCGTCAGGCCCAGGTGGGCCACGACGGGAATCCCCGCCATGCTGATCCGGCGCACCACTTCCGCATATTCTCTTCCCCCTTCCAGTTTGACACCGTGCGCCCCCGCTTCCTGCAAAAATCGCCCCGCGTTCGAAACCGCCTGGTCGACGGAACACTGGTAGGAGAGAAACGGCATGTCGCCGATGACCATGGAACAGGAGACAGCCCGGGATACGGCTTTTGTATGATGGATCATGTCCTCCATGGTGACCGGAAGGGTGCTGTCATATCCGAGGACCACCATCCCCAGGGAATCCCCGACCAGGATCATTTCCACGCCGCACTGATCGAGCAGTAACGCCGTGGGATAGTCGTAAGCCGTCAGCATGGCAATCTTTTCGTGGTTCCGCTTCATGGTTCTGATCGTCGAGACGCTGATTTTATTCAGTTTTCCCTGTGTGCTCATGGCCGGGCTCCTTTCGATAACAAGGACTTGATTGCAGCGACTTGTTCTGCCGAGAGGCTGTTCTTTTTCAAGGCAACATCCGCCGTAATTTTGCCCAATTCCCCGTAAACGGAAAGAAGGGAAGGCATCTGGGCCCGGATGGCTTCCAGGTGTTTTTCCAGGGTTCCCAGGTCCCCCCTGGCAATGGGACCGGTCAAGGAGGGGACACTCCCCTTTTGCTCGATATTATGCAGGGTCCCCATCAAAAGGGGCCAGAAAGCCCGGCGTGCTTCCTTCGCATCCAGTCCCA
>JAGVTI010000315.1 GCA_019136935.1 Deltaproteobacteria bacterium | reverse complement strand
GACGTGAAGCAAATCGCATGGGAGTTGGGTGTATGACAAAAAAGAGAGTGTATGAGTTGGCGAAGGAACTTGGTCTGGAAAACCGGGAATTAATCGCTCGTATGGAAAAAATGGGAATTTCTGTGAAATCCCACTCAAGCACTCTCGAGGATGGTGATGTCGAGCGCATATGCCGGGAAATTCGAGGCGTCGATTCGAGAGAGATGGTGGAAAAGAGGATTACCTCGACCATCATCCGGCGCCGGGCCGTCCGACAACCGGCGGAAGAGGAAAAGGCCGAAGCGCCGGAAGAAGCCGCTCCCGTTACGGAAGCACCGTTCGAGGTCGAAGCGCCGGAAGCGAAGGGGGCTGAAGAGGAAGTGCCCGCCGGAGAAAAGAAGGCGGAGAAGATCCAGGTTCCCGCTGAAGAAGTTCCTCCGGAAGAAGCCGCTCCGCCGGAGAAGATTCCCGCGGAGAAAGAAAAACCGGAAGAGGCGAAAGCCGCACCCGAAGAGAAACCCGAGCAGGCGGCTGAGGCGAAAGAAGGGGGGGAGAAGACGCCTCCCGCCAAATTGCCCCGGGAAGAAGAAGTGCAGCCTCCTTCGGCTGACGGGCTGAGGGTTGTTCCTCCTGTCGAAGCAAAGGCGGTCGAAGGGCCTGTTCCGCCCCCGAAACCTGAAGCGGCCAAGGAGGAGGTTGTCAGGATCGTTCCGCCCGAGGTTCGGAAAGTTCCGCCGAAAAAACCGGAGCCGCCTAAGATAATCAAGGAAATCATCCCGCCCGCAGCGGTTGTGGCGCCGACGGCGACGGCGGAGGCTGAACGGGGCAAGAAGAAGCGGAAAGGTACTGCGGAGCAGTTCGTCGAAGAGGCGGTTCCTGCCAAGAAGAAAATGTTCCAGAAGAAAGGGGGGGAGAAGAAGACTCTCCACCTGGAAGTGGAAGGGGAGGAAAAAACGGCCAGATGGCGGGAGGAGAAGAGGGTTGTCCCCGTAAAGATGAAAAAGACGCAGATCACGACTCCGAAGGCGATCAAGCGCCGCATCAAAGTCGGGGAAGCGATCAGTGTCGGAGAACTGGCCAAGAAAATGGGGGTGAAAGCGGGGGATGTCATCAATAAATTGATGGGGATCGGTATCATGGCGACCATCAACCAGGCCATCGACTTTGACGCCGCCTCCCTGATTGCTTCCGAATTCGGTTACCAGGTGGAAACGGCGGTTCAGGAGTTTGAAGAAGTGATGCAGAAGTCCGAGCAGGGATCGAAAAATCTCCAACCCCGCGCCCCGGTTGTGACGATCATGGGCCACGTGGACCACGGCAAGACGTCGCTGCTGGACGCGATCCGGAAAACAAACGTCATCGACGGGGAAGCCGGGGGCATTACCCAGGCAATCGGCGCCTACCATGTCCATATAAAAGACCGGGATATCGTTTTCCTCGATACGCCGGGTCACGAAGCGTTTACGGCCATGCGTGCCCGCGGCGCCAAGGTGACCGACGTGGTCGTTCTGGTGGTTGCCGCCGACGACGGGGTCATGGACCAGACCGTCGAGGCCATCAACCATTCCCGTATCGCCGGAGTGCCGATCCTGGTGGCGATCAACAAGATCGATAAACCCGGTGCGGATCCGGGTAAAATCAAGCAGGCCCTGACGGAGCACAACCTCGTGTCGGAGGAATGGGGTGGAGATACGATTTTCTGCGAGGTGTCGGCGAAGAAAAAGGAAGGCATCGAGGATCTCCTGGAAATGATCCTCCTTCAGGCGGATGTGCTCGATCTCAAAGCGGACCCGGACCAGCCGGTGCGGGGTGTCATTGTCGAAGCGAAACTGGACAAGGGGAGGGGGCCCGTGGCGACCGTGCTGATCCAGGAGGGAACGCTTCGCGAAGGGGATGCCTTCGTGTCCAAAATGGAATGGGGGCGGGTCAGGGTCATGTACAACGACCAGGGGGCCCGGGTCAGGGAAGCGGGGCCGTCCATGCCCGTCGAAGTGATCGGTTTCTCCAGCGTTCCACAGGCGAGCGCCGAATTCGTCGGTGTGGAGGATGAGAAGAAGGCGCGCAGCATCGCCGAATACTGGATCAGGAAAGAACGGGAAAAAGAACTCTCGGCGACATCCAAGATCACCCTCGAACAGCTGTACCAGAAAATCAAGGAAGGCGTGAAGGAACTGAACGTCATCCTGAAGGCCGATGTTCAGGGATCCATCGAGGCCCTGGGCGACGCCCTGACAAAGCTCAGTACGGACGATATCAAACTGAACGTCATTCACAGTTCCCCCGGCACCGTTACCGAGACGGACGTCATGCTGGCCTCCGCCTCCAATGCGATCATCATCGGTTTCAATGTACGTCCGGACAGCCGGGTCAGTGAAATAGCGGAACTGGAAGGGGTGGACATCAAGCTTTACGACATTATCTACAATGCCATCGCCGATGTCCGGGCCGCCATGGAGGGGCTTCTCGAACCGGAATACAAGGATGTGCTCCAGGGCAAGGCGGAGGTGCGCGAACTCTTCCGGGTACCCAAGGTCGGTACGATTGCCGGCAGCTTTATCACGGAGGGAAAAATTACGCGCAAATCGAATGTGCGGCTCGTCCGGGACGGCATCCAGATTTTCGATGGGAAAATCATGTCCCTGAAGCGCTTTAAAGACGACGCGAAGGAAGTTCTGAGCGGTTTCGAATGCGGTATCGGTATCGAGGGGTTCAACGATCTGAAGCTGGGGGATATCATCGAGGCCTATACTCAGGAGAAGATCGAAAGGAAGCTTTAGCCGTTCCGGGACGAAGGAGAAGATGACCGGTGATGGTGGTGGGATCCGGTATGATCGATGTACTCATACCGCAGTGCAGGTCTCTGAAGGAGAAGAGGGGCATCCTGAGGCATCTTCTGAAGCGGACACAGAATGAATTCAATGTGTCGATTGCCGAGGTCGGCGCGAATGACGAGTGGAAACGCGCCAGAATCGGTTTTTGCGTGGTCGGCAACGACAAGCAGTACATCAATGCGAAGATGGATCACATTATGGGTTTCATCGACAGCATGCAGGTTGTCGAGATCGTGAAGACCAAAATGGAGATCGTGAGCATGGCCGACCTGATGGACCCCTGGGAAGGTGAAGACGGTAAATATGACGAATTTTAAGCGGGCGGACCGGGTTGCCGAACTCATCCAGGCGGAATTGTCGGATATTCTCCTCAAAGAAATCCGGGATCCCCGGATCGGCACCTTGACGGTCACGGGTGTCAAGATCAGCGATGATCTGCGGGTGGCCAAGGTTTTCTTCGTCGAGATGGGGCAGGACACGTGCAGCCAGGCAACCCGGGAAGGTCTGAAAAAGGCGACGAGTTTCATCCGAAAGGA
>JAGVTI010000318.1 GCA_019136935.1 Deltaproteobacteria bacterium | reverse complement strand
GTAACCGCTCCGGGAAATCAGGGCTCCGATTCCCGCCACGGATGAAGAAAAAGAATGGTAGAAATTCAAAGCGGACAGGTCATCGGGGACAAGGCGCTGCAGGATGGTCTGCGACCGGGGGCCCTGGAGATCGATCTTGCCGATGGTATCGGAGAGATCGGCCACATCGACATCGGAAAACCCCTTTTCGTTTTTGACTTTCAGAATCCAGGCAAGGTCCTTGTCTTTCGTTCCCGCATTTGTGACAAGGCGGTAATGACGATCGGCCAGAAGATAAAAGGTCAGGTCGTCGAGGATCCCCCCCTGTTCGTTGGTCATGACGCTGAGTTTCAATTGACCGATCTGCTGGCCTTCGAGATTTCTCGACAGAAGAATCTGCAGGAAATCGAAAGCGCCGGGGCCCGTGATGTCGATTTCCCCCATGTGGCAGATGTCGAAGAGACCGGCGGCCTCCCGGGTTTTTTTGTGTTCCTCGATGATGCCTGTATACTGCACCGGCATGCTCCAGCCGCCGAAATCGGTCATGGTTGCCCCCAGGGCGATATGCCTTTCATACAGGGGAGTCTTTTTCATAGGTTGCTCCTTGGAATGACAAAGCGGGATGTTTTTGCGGGTTCGCCAAATACCGGTCATCGAGTAAAAAATATTCTCATGTCCGCATATTCGGCCAGTACCGGACAGGCATGACGGGATTGGAACAAGCCGCTCTCGCTCAATCTAACGTCATCGGAATTACTATAAGGGATGCCATATTTCAAGATCTAAATTCAGAAAACTGCATTCGTTCTCCGGGCCGGATTGAGAAACGAAGTCCGTGATTCATCCGTAAGGCAGGAGTGCCCGGATCCTGTAAATCACTTTGACATGCGCCGCTGTTTTTCCTAATATCCGGTTCGGGGGCGGAGACAGCGGAAGCGGAGCGGACCCGTCCAAACGTGGACCGGCATGCATCGTTAGATTATGGCAAAGGAATCGACACCGGTGACCCCGGCCATCCGGGTGTTCAGGGAACGGAACGTGGCCTTTACCCTGCGGCCTTACAGGTATGAGGACCGCGGCGGGACGGAGGTGGCTTCACGGGAACTGGGCGTCGACGAGCACGGTGTGATCAAGACCCTGGTCATGGAGGACGAGCGGAAAAACCCCCTGGTCATCCTCATGCACGGAGACCGGGAGGTCTCGACGAAGGAGTTGGCCCGGATTCTCAAGGTGAAGGCGATCCACCCCTGCGATCCCGCCACGGCGAATCGGCATACGGGTTACGTCGTCGGGGGGACGTCTCCCTTCGGTACCCGCAAGCGCCTTCCCGTCTACATGGAAGAGACGATTCTCGACATTCCCCGGATCATCGTCAATGCGGGGAAAAAAGGTCTGCTGGCCGAAATCGCCACGGCGGATCTGATGCGGGTGCTGAAGCCCGTGACGGTGCGTGTCGCGAGGTGAGGCCTGCTCTTGCCGTGGTGTCTCCTGCCTGGTTGGTGCTTGAACCAGCGGCCGTTACTCGATTTTAATGGAACTGATGTTGTTGTTGAACCAATCGCCGGCAAGACTCCGGATCCCGCGGGGATTGCCGTCCGTCCGGGAAAAGGTCTTGCTTTTGCCTTTGTAGTTGATGTGCTGGAAGACGGTTACCCTGCGGATGCCTTCGCCGATGACCAGGCAGGAGATCCGGTCGTTCCAGGTTGGACTGCCGAGTTCGGCCGTGTTCCATTGTCTCAGATCGGAATAGGCGCCGCGCCCCAGGACGATTCTGTCGCCGGTTGTGCACTCGTCATTCTGATAGAAGACAACGCGCCCCTTGGGAGCGGGCTGAACGGCATCCGCAAAGCACAGGGAAGGAAAGGCCAGGACAAGGACAGCGGCGGTGAACCATAATTTCTTCATCATCAGACCTCCTTTCTAATCCGTGTTGATCGCCTCGTCATGCCGTGAACCGGCAACAGGCCCCTTTCCCCTCCTGAGGTGTTTCATGGCGGAGGTTCTTCGCCCGGGCCGGCGCCGGTATTCGTTTGTCCGAACTCTGCAAAAATTTACCATTTCGGAACGAGAAGCGCAAACCAATTCGGGGGGAGATTTTCCTGACCCCGGAGACGTCGGGGGCATTCCAGGGAAGCGGGCGGGTTGTCAAGACAGTTCCTTGTCGAGAATCCTAAAGAATTCTTCCCTTGCCCGCCGTTCGATCCATGGTTTGTGTCCGCAGTTTTTGAGGAGAATGAATTGAAAATCCTTGAGAACGGCTTCCAGGGGGATCTGCACGCCGCCGGCCGGGTGGGGGTCGGTGTCGCCATGGATGGCCACCACGGGACATTTTATCCGTGTTCCCAGATCGAGGAGCTTCCCAGTTCTCCGCATTTCCGCCGCTTCCTCCCACACCCTTTGAAAAATGTCCCCCCGGTAGTCAATCTGTTCGGTGCCGGCTTCCTGAATCGGGTCAAAGGAATCGGTTTTCGCAACCAGTGTTCCCAGATTGGCCAGGGCGGCGTCTTTTTCACCCGCTTCCGGATCGGACAGAATCAGGAGATTGGATATAAAGGCGGTCTTCTCCTCTTCTTCGAGGCGGTTCAACCTGTTTTCCAGGACGCGAAAGGACAACTCTTCTTCGAAGGGGCCGCATCCGATCAGGATCAGTTTACGGACGGAGGCCGGGTGTTCCGCGGCCGCCATGAGGCTGAGCCAGGCACCCCAGGAAAAACCGACCAAAATGACCGGGCGGTTTCCGAGGGTTTCGATGACGTCTGCCAGCTCGGCGACCTGTCCCGTCACCGATGTCGCCGTCTGCAGGGGTTCCAGAATACCCCGGCCCGAAGCAAGATCGGCTGCCAGAGTCGCCATTTCTCCCGCAGCGCCGGGACCGCCGTGCACCAGCACGATGTCGAAGGGCGCCGCTCCGTATTTCCTGACTTGCAGCGATTTCTTTTCTTCCCGGATCATTTTCCGCCCCTTTCCGTCTGGAAGCCGTCATCTACGGTCCGGCTCCGCGAGGTTCGCCGCCGACCCTTTCAAAAGACCGTCCCCGTGTTCAGGGAAGCCTTTCCTCCCGCCGCAACCGGTCCAATATCCCGTTGATCCGGGGCAGGGCGGCAATGGCCGCCTTTTCCCCTTCCAGGATTGCTTCATGGCGGAGGGTGAAATCCGCCGACCCGACAAAACCGACGTTCGGCCGGATGACGACGTCGGCTCCGGCGACCTGTGCCAGGGATATTTTTTCATACATGATGTCGATGGATTTCAGGATGGTTTCCAGGGTGCTGGCCGGGACGTTTCGATTGATGCTGGAGGAAATGTCCACGGCGATGACCACATCGGCGCCGTAACGCCGGGCGACGTCCACCGGCTTCTGCCGGAAAAACGGGCAGGTTGAAAAACGCCCGGAACGGAACAGCTGGCTTGAACGGCCATCCCTGCATTACCGGAGGCGAAAACCACCTCCTCCCCGGTTCTGATATCCGTGGCGACGGCATAAAAAGGGATCCGGAACCTCTCGATGGGATAATTCAGCACCTTGCCGTTGACATAACTCCGCAGCCGTTCTCCGCCGATAAAACCGTTGTTCGGCAGGGTCAGCTCCGTCACGTCGTCCTTGGCGATGGACATGGCAATCGTCTGCAGTTTGTAGGCGCTGTAACCGTAGGCGTAGAGGCTGCCTATAAAGCTGCCGACACTGGTTCCGACGATCATGTGAACGGGCACCTTCTGGTTTTCAAGAATTTTCAGAACGCCGATGTGAGCGAACCCCTTGGAGGCTCCGGCACCCAGGACCAAGGCGATTTTGGCCGGCCGGGGGGGCGGAAGTACCCGAGTCCCTGTCGGCGCGCAGGCGGATACGGCAAAAATGATCACGAATAACCAAGTGTAGATTGCGTAACGATGAGTCATCATATTTTCTCTTTTATAACGGAACGCATAACGCGATCCGGTTTGACCGACGGTTCTGACCGGCCGCAGTGAGAAACCCAGCCGGTGCTTCAAAAAAAGATGATAGAATCTTTTAACTTATGGTAAGTTACTCCTAATAAGAAAAGAGGTCCCTGTCAATGTGATATTTGCCGCCAGGACTTTCAAAACACGGGAATAAGGGAAAAGGATTCATCATGCAGGACGGCAGGAAGACCAAGGCGCAACTCATCCGGGAACTGGAAGAAATTCGCCGCCGGCTGGCCGAAGAGGACGGATCGAAGAACCCCCGGGACATGCTTGTTTTTTTACAGGCACTGATCGATACGATTCCAAGTTCGATTTTTTACAAAGACCGCGAGGGTATTTACCGGGGCTGCAACAGGGCATATGAAAATTTTCTCGGTTTGAAGAAAAGGGAAATTGTCGGTAAGACCCTGCATGAGATCTTCCCCGGAGACCTGGCGGACAAATACGGTGAAATGGACCGGAAATTATTTGAAAATCCGGGTCAACAGGAATACGAGTGGCAGATGTCTTCTTCCGACGGAACACGTCATGACGTCATGTTCAGGAAGGCCACCTTTCTCAATGTGGATGGCTCCGTGGGCGGTTTGGTCGGCGTCATGGTAGACATTACGGAATTCAAGCGGGCCCAGGAAGCCCTGCGGGTAAGTGAAGAAAAATACCGGAATATTTTTGAAAACGCCGTGGAGGGCATATTCCAGTCGACGCCCGACGGCCGCCTGTTGAGTGTCAATCCGACTCAGGCGAAGATTTTCGGGTACGACTCCCCGCAGGAGATGATCGATACCTTTTCCGATATCGCCCAGGGGCATTATGTCCATCCGGAAGATCGCAGAAAATTCCTGGAGATCTGCAATTCCCAGGGTTTTATCCAAGGGTTTGAAGCGGAGTTCTATACGAAAACCGGAGAGAAGATCTGGGTGTTTCTGAATGCGCGTACCGTAAGAAATGCGGCGGGCGAAGTGCTTTATTACGAAGGTTTTGCGGAAGACATCACGAAACGGAAACGGGCGGAGCAGGCACTTAAGGAGTCGGAGCGGTATTTGGCCGAAATCATCGATTTTCTTCCGGACGCCACGTTCGTAGTCGATACCGCGGGCAGGATTCTTGTCTGGAACAGGGCGATGGAAGACATGTCGGGTGTCAAGGCGGAGGACGTGATCGGCAAGGGAAATTACGAATATGCCTTGCCGTTTTACGGGGAGAGAAAGCCGATGCTGGTCGATTTGCTGTCACATCCGGATCCCGTTCTGGAAAGCCAATACGCTGTCTTCGAGCGGAAAAAGGATTCTCTGATCGCCGAAGGGAGCCTGGATGCAGGCGGAAAAAGACATTTTCTCCTGGCGAAAGCGGCGAGCCTTTATGACAATGACGGAAATATCGTGGGAGCGATTGAATCCATCCGGGATATTACTCAGCATAAGCGTGCGGAAACGGAATTGAGAAAGAGAAAAAACGAACTTCTGATAAAATCCCAAAGCCTCGAGGAAGTCAATGTGGCGCTCAAATTTCTGTTGGCCCAGAGGGAAAAGGACAAGGAGGAACTGGGAAACAGCATTCTGACCAACATACAAAGAATGATCGTCCCGTATGTCGATAAATTAAAGAGCAGCCCCTTGGGTCCGAAAGAGTCGGCCTATGTGAAGGTGCTTGAACTATCCCTCAAAGATATTACTTCGCCGTTTGCCGATAGATTGTCCTCGGTGTTTCTTAATCTGACGTCGAAGGAGACGGAAGTCGCCCGGCTGGTAAAAGAAGGCAAATCGACCAAGGAGATCGCCGTGCTCCTCAATTCAACGGTCCGCGCAATTGAATTTCACCGGGACAATATCCGCAAAAAACTCGGTTTGAATAAAAGCGATCGAAATTTGAGATCTTTCCTGATGTCCCTGTCTTAATTTTAATATCAGCATCATGCTGATATTAAACCGTAAATTTTCTCGTATTGTTCTCCTTGCTTCAGAATAATAAATTATAAACCTGAAAGTATGTTTTAGAACGTGGGCCATGGAGCCGCACCTTGGTCGGGATGTTCAATAAACGGGATTTGCCCGGTGACAGGCGGTATGAAGATAAGGGATAAGGGAAGGGGTGAGAGGCATGATAACGCCGATCGGACATAACAGGATCATGCTCATCAATGGAACCAAAGAAGTTGCATCGCTGCCGAAACCCATCGATGAGAAAAAACCGGCTGATACGGTCGTTATCCCTAAGGTCGAAATGGAAACGGAAAAGGAGAAGGAAGTTCCCCGGGACCAAGTGGGAAGATGCGATAATCTGACCGCATCATACTGGGGCTGAGGAGGGACATCATGGCTCCATTTTGGGGAGGATTTATGCCGGCGAAAGGGATTGTGTGCGCTTACTGCGGAACCTGCGGAGAAATCGATGTTTGGGGTGTGAATATGGGACTTTCGTCATCAGCCATGTTTCAATATGTAGGTCATAATCCTTTTTCGGGTCACATGCATTTCCAGTGTCCTGTCTGCGGAATTGTTTCCCT
>JAGVTI010000253.1 GCA_019136935.1 Deltaproteobacteria bacterium | reverse complement strand
CTTTCGTTCAAACAGGGCATCGTCGGAAAGACGGAACTTTTCTCGACTCAATCCTTGTTGCCGTGCCACTTCAGTTGGAAGGCCTTTGCCTGCAAATGGTTGTTGCAATCGAGGATATAAGCGACCGCAAGCGGGCCGAGAAAGAGTTAAAAGAGAAACAAAGGCAGTTGGCGAATATCATCGAATTCCTCCCGGATGCCACCATTGTCATTGACCACGAAGGAACGGTCATCGCTTGGAATCGGGCTATGGAAACGATGACCGGTATTCAAAAGAAAGACATGATCGGAAAGGGAAACTATGAATACGCTCTTCCCTTCTATGGTTGCAGGAGACCGACCCTGATCGATCTTGCCCTGCACCCGGATAGGGAAACAGAAAAACAATACACCGCCATCCAGAGGATGGGCAGCCTGCTGCTGGGCGAATCATTTACGCCGAAATTGCCGCCGGGGGATATCCATATTTCGGCGTCGGCTTCCGTTCTTCACAACGAAAAGGGTGAAATAATCGCTGCCATAGAATGTATTCGTGACAATACGGAACGTAAGAAACTGGAGGAGCGTCTCACCAGGGCGGAAAAGATGGAGGCGTTGGGGTTGCTGGCCGGCGGAATTGCCCATGATCTCAACAATGTTCTGGGGATTTTAACCGGTTATTCCGAACTGCTCCTCCTTGGCAGCGAAGAAACCAGTCCTGCAAGGAATTATGCGACCAATATCATGAACGCCGGTGAAAGGGCCGGCGCCATTGTTCAGGACATGCTGACTCTGGCGAGAAGGAGTGTTCAGACCAGGAAAGTGGTTAATCTGAACAGTCTGATCAGAGGTTTTATGAAGAGGCCGGAATTTGAGGGGATAACGGCGTTTCATCCCCGTATTCGTGTAGAAACCCGCCTTGAGGCAGTTTCCTTGAATATCATGGGCTCCCCTCTTCATATCGAAAAGACGATCATGAACCTCGTTTCCAATGCCGTCGAAGCCATGCCCAAGGGGGGGCTCCTGGCCATCTCGACCCAAAATCAATATATGGACCGTCCCGTTCAGGGGTACGATGACATCAGGGAGGGAGACTACGTGGTACTTTCCGTGTCCGATTCAGGAGAAGGAATTCCTGAAAATGATATCAGGCATATTTTTGAACCGTTTTACACGAAGAAGGTCATGGGAAGAAGCGGAACCGGGTTGGGCCTGGCCGTGGTCTGGGGCACGGTCAAGGATCACGACGGTTACATTGACGTCCAGAGCGAGGAAGGCAAAGGCTGTACTTTCAGGCTGTATTTCCCGGTAACGAGGGAAGAGACGGCCGAGGAACATGGCCCCGTATCCAGGACGGGATACATGGGCAAGGGCGAATCCATCCTGGTGGTGGATGACATAGAGAGTCAGCGGGAATTGGCGGCCCGGATGCTTGAGAAACTGAATTACCGCGTAGATGCTGTTCCGAGTGGCGAAGAGGCTTTTGATTATATGAAGGAGCACAGCGTAGACTTGATTGTTCTGGACATGATTATGGATCCCGGCATGGACGGTCTTGACACCTACCGGAAAATTCTTGAAATCAGTCCCAACCAGAAGGCTGTCATCGTCAGCGGGTTTTCGGAAACGGACCGGGTCAGGGAGGCCCAGGTTTTGGGGGCGGGCGCCTACGTCAAGAAACCCTATGTTCTCGAAAGAATCGGACTGGCGGTAAAGCGGGAACTTGAAAAAAACAATTCCGGAAAACGTCTGAACAAAATGGAGGTTTTCTCCCCAGCGGCGGGGTGATACCAAACTTCCATATCCATCGTTCGTTTCGATCGGAAATCCGGGAGCCGCTTCCATGGCCTTCTGTGGCCTTCTACAACCCGGAAGGAGATTCCGTCTTTTCCTGCGGGATCGTTTTTCATTCGTTCAAGAAGAACAGGCGCACTTCGGGCCGTGTTTCTTCAAGACTTGAATCCATTCATTGTTGCTTAAGCGGCGCGGTTGCATCCGCTCGAAATGACCATTTATGTAATGATGACACAGTCTCCGGGGGCCGGCATGACAGCTTGGCCGGCTTTTTACGGTTTCATCAATTTTAAAGGGGAACTGTACACAAAAAGTTTACAAAATCCACCTTTCCGGCACGCGATCCCGTAAAACTGCATCGATCTGATTCCTGCTGTACTCCTATGTATCCGTAATGAATGCCATAAGCCGAAAAGCATCACTGGCATGCTAATTGATAAATTATCGTGACTCCGCTTGCAAGAGCCGGAGAACGAAAGACTGAGTGATGAGGATGGCCGTAATCTTTTATTTACCCTCTAATGCGGAAGGAGTGGAGGCGCTTCTGCATCGTACGAAGGATGCGTTACCTCAGCGGGAGATTGAAACCTGCCGGGTTTTCGGCGATCTGCGGCGCAGGCTCCTGCGCCCGTTGTCGAATCTCAAGGTGGCGGTTCTGTTTTGCATGACCAAGGCGGATCTCCAGGATGTTTTTTCCCTGTGTGACCTGATTCTGGATTTGAAAATTATCCTGATCCTTCCCGACGACGATGAGGAGACCATGGCCAAGGCCCACCATCTAAGACCGCGCTATCTGTCGTGGCTGGATGACAACTTTTTGGACATCGGGGTCGTGTTAAAAAAGATGATCAGGCTTTACGATGTCTCCCCTGTCGGTGAAGATGGCTGAGGTTTTTGGAAAACGAGGCTGCAGCACGTGCGGTGGCGGTAAGGGAACGTTTTGAATAATCGGAAAGGGAGAAACGATGGAATCAGCAGCGGACGTATCGACGAGTTATCGGATTCAGCCGTCAGTGAACCGGGAGGGGAAGTACCTGACGTTTAGCCTTGCCGGGGAGGAGTACGGCATCGGGATTAAAAAGGTGAGGGAGATTGTCGGGATGATGTCCGTCACCCATGTTCCCCAGACCCCCGGTTACGTCAAGGGGGTGATCAACCTCCGTGGAAAAGTCATCCCCATTGTGGATTTGCGGTTGAAGTTCGGCATGGATGCGATGGCGTATACGGAGCGCACCTGCATCATCGTGGTGGAGATTTCGGGGGAGGGCAAGACCATCGCCATGGGGATCGTGGTCGATTCCGTATCGGAGGTGCTGAACATCCGGAACGGTGAAATCGACGACACCCCCGGTTTCGGCGGCAGCCTGGATACGGATTATATTCTCGGCATGGCCAAAATGGCCGGCGGGGTCAAGATTCTTCTCGATATCGACCGGGTATTGGGAGAAGCGGAGTTTGCGGCCGTCGGAAGCCTGTCACAGAATTGAGGGTCTTGTGAAAAGCCCGTTTCGGTCATTCCGAGGGGCGCAAATAATGAAGAATCTCCTGCGATATTAAGAGGAACTATCTCGCAGAACAGG
>JAGVTI010000027.1 GCA_019136935.1 Deltaproteobacteria bacterium | reverse complement strand
GAAGGGTTCGCCAAAGAAAAAATACAACACCGCCCCCGAAGCGAGAAAAGGCCCGAAGGGCACGGCATATTTCATATCTTGTCCTTTGATGACCATCAGGGTAACTCCGATCACGGCCCCCGTTAAAGAACTGCAGAGAACAATGAACAGCAGGGATTTCCAGCCGAAGAAAGCCCCCAGCATGGCGAGAAGCTTGATGTCCCCCCCGCCCATGCCTTCCCGTTTCGCAATCCACTCGTATCCCACGGCAATGACGTAGAGGATACCGCCGCCGACCAGAATCCCGGCCAGGGCATCGAGGAAAGGCACCTCCATAACGAACACGGCGGCAAGAAAACACAGAGGAATCCCCGGCAGACTGATCACATCCGGGATAATCTGATAATCCATGTCAATAAAAGTAATCACGATCAGGGCCGCCGTGAAGAGGAAGGCCGCGGCCAGTTTCAGGGTCAAGCCGTACTTCCAGAAAAGCAGAACGGCCATGCCCGCCGTCAACGCCTCGATGAGAGGATAACGAAGAGAAATCCGTTCCCCGCAATCCCGGCAGCGTCCGCCCAGAATCAGGTAGCTGATCATCGGAATGTTGTCTTGGAAACGGATGGGACGAGAGCAGGCGGGACAATGGGAGGCGGGGAAAACGACGGACTCTTCCCGGGGAATCCTCCAGATACAGACATTCAGAAAACTGCCGACAACAGCGCCGACGATCCCGATGACGACGGCCACCCCTGCGCTCATGTTATTTTACCCCCACCGGAGAATATACCCGTCAAGGCAACACCGATGTCTCCCCGATAACGGAAACGGATCGGAACCTGTTTCGTTAAAAAACCCGATACAATCATACGTTTTTTTCGTAATAGGTACCGCTCGCACAGGCTTTGCAGAGAATCTCCCCATCCCGGTTTACTTCACGGATATCCTGAACGTACTCGCCGCAACGGTTGCATTGAACCCGCCGCATCGGTCTGCCCGGCATGTCCTGGGGGGGAATCGTCACCCGGACCGGCATGACGTCAAAGAGCTCCTCGCTCGGCATGATCAGGTAAGTCTGGATCTGGGCCTCGTAACGGTCCTCTACGTCGGGGAATAATTCCCGCGCTCTTTCCCGTGTTTCTTCACGGGCAATGAGCCGGACCGCCTTCCCATTCTCCAGGTTGACAAACGTCGCGGCCATCTTCCCGTAATCGAGAAACTTCATGGTTCGATGCCCCAGGCTGCACCCGGTCACGGACTGTATTGCGTCGGTGGCACAACGATCCATCTCAACGTAGACGATCATGTTCTTCATCCGTCCCGCCTCCGGGGCATCCAATCCGATCAGCTGCATGCCCCAAATGGCCATTTTCACTCCCAGCACCTGCCCCGGACAGAGATGACCATGGATTTTAACGGATCGTTCCAACAGCTTTTCAAAATTCATTACATGTTCCCTTATTAAAAAACGCTCATTGGTTTCCAGAGGAAAAGGAGCCCTTCCTCCCCCCGAAAGATCGCCTGTGCCCCTATGCATTTATACGCCGTCCTGCAAACTTAAGTGTCGAGCTCTTAACACCTAACCGGCATGCCGTCAAGACCGTTTTCCTGAATTTTTTTGATCCCTTTTCTTTGAGTTCATGCTATAAGCCACGAGGGAATTTAGGCTGAAAGATCGATCCTCCAAGGCAAAGGCATCCTCACCGGTTTTGTCCTTGCCCCCTCCGGATGTTTTCCCCCATAAAGAGGGTGACGCGTGTTTCATCTTACCGGAGATTCCATCGGCTGGTTCTCCCGAAAATACATCACTTGCATAGAGGTTCAGCATATTCATGACAGACCACAAACAATATCCCGTCACTTCCCTGGAAGAAGGAGAAGAAGGTATTATCCAACTGATCGCCGGCGGGGGATCCCTCCTGAGCAGACTGGCAGGAATGGGTATCGCACCGGCCGTCCGGATCAAGGTCCTTCGTAACAGTTCGAATCTCTTCATCGTTCAGGTCGCGGAAACGAGGATCGCTCTTGGCCGGGGAGAAGCATCCAAAATCATCGTCCAGAGAGTACGGGAACTTTCCAAAGAAGAACCGAAGGAAAGGGATCTGTTCCTGTTTGCACTGGCGGGCCAGCCCAACGTCGGCAAGTCGACCGTGTTCAACATCCTGACTGGTCTTTCCCAGCACGTGGGAAACTGGCCCGGCAAAACCGTGGAAAAAAAGGAAGGGATCCATGAATCGGGGGACCTGGGAATCCGCATCGTCGATCTGCCCGGAACTTACAGCCTGACTTCCTTTTCCGAAGAGGAAAAGGTGTCGCGGGATTTTATCCTGAACGAACATCCCGATGCCATCATTCTCCTGATGAATGCCGCCGCCATGGAGAGGAGCCTCTACCTGCTGTCGGAACTGCTCCTCCTGGGGCCTCCCATCATCATCGCCGTCAATATGATCGATGTGGCCGAAAATCAGGGAATTCAGATCGATATTGAAATGCTGGAGAAAGAACTGGGCATTCCTGTCGTACCGAGGGGGAAAACCGCCTACCGGCCGTACGTTCCCGAGGTCTCCCAAGACCACCGGGACGTTTTCCAGAAGCTGAGCCACCTGATTGCCCCCTATGCCCCGCTCCGTTACCCCGCCCAGTGGATCACGACAAAAGTCATGGAGGGAGACCCGGAAATCCTGGATAGGATGATCGCCCTGATTCCCCAGAACGTCTGGAACGAAATCCAGGCCGAGCTTTCCGCCCATGAAGACTCCCTGAGGGCCGTCGTGGGCGGGCGTTATGACTGGATCGAAAAAATCACCCGGGCCGCCGTTTCCCGGTTTAAAATGGGGCAGGTCGTCATGACCGATCGTATCGATCACATTCTGACCCGGCCGATTTTCGGCATCCCGATCCTGATGTCCATTCTCGGCCTGGTTTTTTTTCTGACTTATACCGTCGGATCCCCGCTTCAATCCCTGATGGAACTGGGTGTTCATTCGCTGGCACGCATTCTTGAGCCTTTCCTGGCCTCCTTTCCGGCATGGAGCCGCCATCTCATTCTGGACGGGATGATCGGGGGGGCCGGCTACGTCGTCACATTTCTGCCTATTCTGCTGATCTTCTTCGCCGCCATGGCGCTCCTGGAAGATGTCGGTTACATGGCCCGGGCCGCCTTCGTCATGGACCGATTCATGCATCTGATCGGCTTGCACGGCAAGAGTTTCATCCCCATGTGCCTGGGATTCGGCTGCAATGTCCCCGCCGTCCTGGGGAGCCGCATCATCGAATCCAGCAAAGCGAGGCTCCTGACGATCTTTCTCGCCCCCTTCATTCCCTGCACGGGCAGAATCGCCGTTCTGATCTTCATGGCGTCCGCCATCTTCGCCGACAAGGCGCCGCTGGTATCCTGGTCCCTCATGGCCCTCAACATGGTCGTCCTGGGCCTGACCGGAATTTTCATCAAGGCCACTATCTTCAAGGAGGAATCCATGCCGTTCATCATGGAGCTTCCTCTGTACCACAAGCCCGACATCAAAACGATCACCATGGCCGTCTGGGCGAGCCTGGTCGCCTTCGTAAAGAAGGCGGGAACGATCATCCTGGCCATGTCCATGATCATCTGGCTTTTTTCCTACCTTCCTTACGGCCACGTCGAAACAAGCCTGCTCGCCATGGCGGGGCGCTGGATCGAGCCGGTGGGAACCCCCATCGGACTGGACTGGAAAATGATCACGGCCCTGTTTTCCAGCCTGGTGGCCAAGGAAAATTCCATCGCCACCCTGGGCGTTCTTTACGGCGTGGGCGAGGAAGGCATCGGCCCTCTCATCAACCGGTTCATCCCTCCCGCATCGGCCCTGTCGTTTCTGGTCGTGCAGATGCTCTTTCTGCCCTGCGTAGCCACCATCGGGGTCATGAGACAGGAAATGGGCAACTGGAAATGGTTTCTGTCGGCCCTCTTCATGACCCTCGTGCTTTCGTACGCGGGAGGAGTGGCGGCTTATCGTGTAGCCCTCTGGCTTGGATTCTGAGAATCGATCCCGTTCTGAGTCAGGGAAGGGCCGGTTTCTTTCCGTTCGGGGGAAACGGTGGGTTTGACCGGAGGCTGGGGTTGGATACGAAGGGAAGGATTCTGCAGCAAGCTCTTCTTGTTGGCGAAATAGGCGTCGATGACTTTCCTGGCGATCGGTGCGGCGGCGGACCCGCCGTGACCGGCATGTTCAAGGATGACTGAAACGGCGATTTCCGGATTTTTATAGGGAGCGAAGCAGACAAACAGGGCATGATCCCGGTGCGCACCCATCAGGATCCTGGCCCTTCTGGCCCGCTCATCCATGGGAAGTCCCACCACCTGGGACGTGCCTGTTTTCCCGCAAACGTCTTTTTCGGGCCTGCGCAGGACATAGCCCGTGCCGCCGTTTTCATTGACGACTCCCCAGAGGGCGCGATTCAGGATCTCCAGGTTCTCCCGGCTGACGGGAATACGGCTCTTTTTCCCGGGAACGGATTCCCAGACCACCTTCCCGTCCGGACCGTCGATCCGTGAGACCAGCCGCGGCTGGTAGAGGATTCCCCCGTTTGCCAGAGCCGAATAGAAACTGGCCAGCTGCAGCGGGGTCACCAGATTGAATCCCTGCCCGATAGAGACGGAGATGGTTTCCCCCGCCTGCCAGGCTTGCCGGGTTTTGGACAGTTTCCAAGCTTTTGTCGGCACAATTCCACCTTTTTCGCGTGCCAGGGTCAGGCCCGTCGGGGCACCGAAGCCGAAGGCGCGGGCATAGTAGGCAATCTTGTCCACACCCAACTGCTTCCCCAGATGATAAAAATAGACATCGCAGGATTCGACAATGGCCTGATGGAGGTTCATCCGCCCATGACCTTTTTTCTGCCAGCACCGGAACAACCGGTTCCCCAGTTGAAACGTCCCGTCACAGGTCACGGATGATTCCGGAGTGATCATCTTTTCCTCCAGAGCCGCCGCCGCGACAACGAGTTTGTAGGTCGATCCCGGGGGATACTGACCCGATATGGCCCGGTTTTCCATCGGGTGGAAGGGATTCGTGGAAAGCTTCCTCCACTCCCGGTGGGAAATCCCCCCGTTGAACAGATTCGGATCGAAAGACGGGGAACTGACCAAAGCGAGAATTTCTCCGGTCCTGGTATCCATCACCACCGCCGCTCCCGGTCTGCCTTCGAAAGCATCCCAGGCAGTCTGCTGGAGAGAGGCATCGATGGTCAGGTGCAGGTGATAACCCTGCGTCGGGTCTACTTTTCGCAGGCTCCGGATTTTTTTTCCATGGGCGTTGACCTCCACTTCCTCCCCGCCGTTTATTCCTTTCAGATAGGAATCGAAAAATTTTTCAATTCCGTATTTCCCGACAATATCCCCCGCCTGGTAACCTTCGAAGTTCTTTTTTCTAAGTTCGACACTGCTTATTTCACCGACATACCCGATCAGGTGGGCCATCATTTCACCGTAAAGATATTGCCGGGTGGGCACCACGTCGATCCCGACGCCGGGAAGATCAAGGGATCTCGTCTCAACGAGGGCGAGTTTTTTGGCATCGACATTCTTGTCGAGCCGGATGGGGGCATAGGTTTTTTCTTCATACAGCCGGTTGAAATCTTCGGTGAACTGAAGAGACTGCTCCCGATAAAGAGACTGCAACCGCCCCGTCACCACTTTCAGATCGCGGTTTTTGTCGGGTGTGAAAACAATGTCGAAAGAGGGCTGGTTATCGACCAGAACGTTCCCGTAACGGTCCGTAATCAACCCCCGCAGGGGTCTGATTTTGCAGAACCGGACACTGTTGGTCTCCGACCGCTGGGCCATCTCCTCCCCCTTGATGACCTGCAGATGCCACATTCTCAGCGCAAGAACGCAAAAGGCCACACAAGCAA
>JAGVTI010000189.1 GCA_019136935.1 Deltaproteobacteria bacterium | reverse complement strand
AACCGCGGGATCGAAAACAGCCGGGGCAAGTTCCGCCGCAGCCCGGCGTGTACCGATCCGGGCTCTCTTCTGAAGCAGGAGCCGATAACGCCAGAGATATTTCATGGCCGCCACCGCATCTTCGATGGTGTCAAAAAGCGGCGTACCGGTTTCGGCCTTCATTTTTTCCCGCACCTGGGGATTGCAGAGGAAATGAACGGCGATCGGTTTGTCCGTTTCGTTGGAGAGCCCTTCCACCGCCCGGATAATGTCCTCAACGGGGTAATTTTCGAAGTACTCCCCCGTTTCCGGGTGAAATTGGGAAAGGATCGCCCCGTCGACCTCGGCAACACGGGCCACCATGTCGAGCGCCCTGTGCTGACCCATCGCATCATAAATGTTTCCCGTATCCACCGGATTGGAAAGGTTGATCAGCTTCGCTTTGGGAATCCGGCTGATGTCTTCGAGGCAGGAATCCGGAATGTCCGCCAGGACCATCCCTTCGCGCTTGCACGTATCGGCGGCCATGATGCCGATGCCGCCGGAGGCGCTGATGATGCCGAGACGGTTTCCCCTGATCGGTTTCAGCGAAAGTGCCTTCGCCATGTCGATCATTTCCCTGAAACTGCGCGCCCGCAGCACGCCGTACTGCTCGCAGGCGCCCTCGACGACCCGGTCGTCGTCCGCCAGCGCGGCCGTATGGGAATAAGCCACTTTCCGGCTTTCCTGCGAAATCTGGGTCTTGAACAGGATGACCGGTTTGGGACTTTGACGGATGGTCTCAAACAGTTCCCTGCCCTTTTCCGTGCCCTCCAGATGCAGGAGAATGAGCCGCGTCGAATCGTCCCCCATGAAATAGTCCAGGAAATCGATTTCATTCATGTTCAACTTGTTGCCGAGGCTGACGACCTTGTTCACGCCGCCCAATTCATGGGACAGGTATGACGATCCCATCCAGCAGATGGTCCCGCTTTGGGTAATGATCGAGATGTCCCCCTGTTTGAGCGAACCGGGCGGAAAGAGGCCGAACGGCAGGCAGAGACCGGCCTGCGTGTTGATCACCCCCTGGCAGTTCGGACCGATGAAACGGACGCCCAGTTCGTCGGCGGCCGCTTTGACTTCTTTTGACAGGACATCGTCGCCGCCCTTGAACTCGTTGAACCCGGCCGTCATGACCACCGCCCGGCGGATGCCCCTGTCCCGGCATTCCTGCATCAGGGGAATCACCGTCGTTGCCGGAGTGATGATCACCGCCAGATCGATCGGTTGATCGACGGCGGCGATCGACGGAAGGATTTTCACGCCGTCGATCTCGTATTCCCGGGAGCCGATCCCCACGACATGACCCTGGTACCGGCAAAGTTGCAGATTCTGCAGTACCGCCCGCGCGACATTCTTGGGATTTTCGGATACGCCGAACACCGCCACCCCCCTGGGACTGAAAAATCCTTCCATATTTATCACTCCTTAAATATTTTCATATTAGATAATAAATACAGCCTTCTTAAGCACCCATGATTAATTAGCGTTAGCTAAAAATTAATTTACAAATCATGCCGTGTCAAGAAATAATGCATCGAAGAAACGTTTTGTCTGGTTTCCATACCGGGAATGCGCGGTTCCATCCGCAAGGGGCTTGCGACCCCGCCGGGCAGTGCAAGGAGGAACCCGGCCGGTGAACCGGCATCCGGCGCTTACCCAACAGGCCGGAAAGACGCCGGAAAGATCGCCGAACCGGGCCTCAGGCAACAAGCCCCCCGGCTGACGGAATCGCCCCGGGAGGACCCATGCCGGAATCCGCCGCCCTGCGAAAAACCCGCGGAAGATCTCTCCGGAGCGTTTTCAGGAAGAATCCGCGTTCGGCACCGCCTCGCCCGCCAGGTACCCGGCGACATCGAGGCCGCAAAGGAATCCGGATGTGGACGCACTGTGATTGGAGCCGGTTCCGAGACGCCTTCTCCTCCAAGGATACCGGCCCCGAAATATCACAATGCCCGCATCCACTCCGGCCTCAAGTGGACTTCTCCCCGCAGGGCCGCATCGATCAAATCAAGGGCTTTTTGTTTCCCGCCGGGCAGTTTTGCCTTGATCGGCAGGTAGTTGGAGGCGTGGTTCGCGAAAAAATACCCGCGGCTCAGATCGGTACAGGCGATCATCTCCCGTAATTCCCGCAGCAGCCCGTCCTGATCGGGAAGTCTGAATGTGCCGTTTATGAAATCCCGGTGAAGCGGGGTTCCGGGAATGAGCATCACCGTCAAGGCGCCGACGAAATCCGGATCCATTGCGCTCAGCAATTCACCCGTTGCCCTGGCGTGACGGAGTGATTTTTCACGGCCGCCGATCCCGAGAAGAACCGTCGCCCACACCTGGATGTCCGCTTCCTTCAGTCTGCGCCCCATCTCGATGCAGGTTGCAGCCGTGGAGCCTTTCCGGATCGCCTCCCTAATCTCATCATCGCCGGTTTCGACCCCGTAATGGAGGATGCCGAGGTTAAGACGGCGCAGCTGCGCCAGATCCTCCGGCGACTTCTTCCGGATGCTCTTGACGTTTGCATAGGCGCCGACTCGCCTGACCTGAGGCAGGTATTCCCTGATCCGCTCCAGAATCCACACCAACCGTTTCTGGGGAATAATCAGAGCGTCGCCATCCATCAGAAAGAGGCGATCCTCTTTCGACATATGGCGGGCCGCATACCGGATGTCGCTCAGGATGATCTCGTCCGCCTTGATCTTGAAGCGCTTGTCGCGGTATGTGCCGCAAAAGGTGCATCGGTTATGTGAACAACCGAGGGTCACCTGCAGGAGGATGCTGTCCGCCTCGCTGGGCGGCCGGATACAATACCCCTCGTAATGCATGCCTTCATCTTCGGAAACAATACTCACGGACAACCTCCTTATTCGGATAACACGGCTGGAATCCTTCCCGGTATCCCAGGTTGAAAAACGACTTCGGATCCCGCCTCTGCCGCCGTTTTCCCGGCGTGGTCGGATTGACGCCCGGCCGGCCTGCCCCGTGAACATACCATAGGTCACGCCGGCCATCTTCATTTTTATTCATTTACGAATCAATCCGTTGCACGGCAAGCCCGTATTTTTTCCCCGTTCTTCCCGATATCCCTCCGTCGCGCTCTTCCCGCCGGCCTTGATGCATCCCAAACGGGGATCTCGGTGTTTCCTCGATTCGATCGAGCCGAGTGACCGGTCTTCCTGATGAAAAAAGTCTTGACTTTCGATATCCGTATCAATTATGTAATGCCCGCTATGCACACCTGAGCATAGCGTAAATCATGACCGCAGGGAAATCACCGGGGGCTGCTTTCTCTTATCATATCCTGATCTCACGAAAACCCCGTTTTCTCCTCCCCTGGAGGCTGTGCAACTGTT
>JAGVTI010000307.1 GCA_019136935.1 Deltaproteobacteria bacterium | reverse complement strand
ACCAGGAAGGCAATCTCTTCCCGCTTCCGCTTCAGATCCCCCTCTTTGGCGACGGCCTCTTTTTTCGCGAGACCGAAACCGATATAGGCTTTTGGGACAAAAAGGGGCTGTTCGAAGGACAGGCTCGTCTGGTAGTCCGTCACCGCATCGGGGTTATTGAGGCGATCCAGTTCGAAGTCCCGGGCGGTGAAACGCTCCTGGTTCAGTTTGGCCATGAAGGCATAGGTCGGATTGTTCGTCCGCAAAACCCGCTCTTCGAAAAAGAGTCCGGGCAAAAGATAGCTCATGGCGATGCCGACATCTTCCTTCCCCGCCAGGACAACGCTTTCCATCGATCTGATTTCATGATTGCTCCGGAGAGCAATCCGGATGGCCTCTTTCAGCGTGATCGGCTCCGTTGCACCGGCCGCTCCGGAAAGAGACAGGGGAATGCAAATAATTACCAGGAAAAGCAACGACAGGCTCAACCCGATCCCGTTCACCTGGGGTCCCGGCAGCCTAAATCCTTGCGGGAGTGAAATCCGCGGAAAAATGTGCAATGGTTCCCGGGTCGTCTGATTCATATCAGGCGCAGAGCTTTTTCAGGACATAGGCCATGTTCTTCCCCAGGTTCGTCATGGTCAGGAGGCCTTCGTCGTCGTTGAGGACCTCTCCCTTTTCCCGGCCGATACCGACGTTCCAGTAGCTCGACCCGGGAACGATCATCTGACTGATGAAGAAGAAATGATTCAGGGTATCAAAGACATGGGTGCCGCCGGCCCTCCGTACCGCAACGACTCCGGCGCCAACCTTCAACCGGAGGATGTCGCCGTTGACCTTCGCCACCATGCCCGCCCGGTCGATGAGGGCTTTCATTTCCGCGGAAACATCCGTGAAATAAGTGGGGGATCCGAGAATGATGCCCTGAGCGCCTTCCATCTTTTCGATACAGAAATTGATATCATCCCTGACGGCGCACCGGCGGTCCTGGTTGTCCCGGCATTTGTAGCAGGCGCGGCAACCATGGAGCTTTTTGCCCGCCAGCTCGATCAGTTCCGTACCGATTCCCTCGTTTTCGAGTTCCGCAAAAACATGCCGGATCAAAAGGGATGTATTGCCGCCTTTTCGGGCGCTTCCGTTGAAACCAACAACGCGGATCATATTGCCCTCCTTATGCAAATCGAAACTTGCGACAACCCTTTTCGGAAGGTCTTCGCTCCTCTTTCCTTGGTTTGCCGGATAAAACGGGATTGCTTAGAATTTTCCTGTAAAATATCATTGAATATTTCTTCTGTCAAACCAGGTACCTATTAAAAAGTCGGCGAAAGAAATGGGAGATAAAGCATTGTTGATTGTCGATGGGAAGACCTACGAACTCCCAATCATTATCGGAACGGAGGGAGAAAGGGCGATCGACATTTCGCGTCTGCTTAAGGATACGGGGCTGATTACCATGGATCCCGGCTTTGTCAATACGGGCAGCTGCCGGAGTGCCATCACCTTCATGGATGGAGACAAGGGGATCCTGCGTCACCGGGGAATTCCCATCGAACAGTTGGCGGAACACTCCAGTTTTGTGGAGACCGCCTATCTGCTCATTAACGGAGAGCTGCCGACACCGGAAGAGCTGTCCAAATTTTCCGCCATGTTGAACGAACACTCCCTTGTCCACGAGGATATGCGGGCCTTCTTCGAACACTACCCGAGCCGGGCCCATCCAATGGGCATTCTGTCCTCCATGGTTACGGCCATGCGGGCCTTTTACCCGACATTGAAAGACCGAAGTCAAGAGGAGAACATCACGATCACCTTTGCCCGCCTCATCTCGAAACTGCGGACCCTGGCGGCCATGTCCTACAATATATCCCGGGGACACAAGGTGACCTATCCGTCGCATCAGTTGAGTTACTGCGCGAATTTTCTGAAGATGATGTTCGACTCCCCGGTACGTCCCTATGTGATCGACGAGGATATAGTTCGGGCGCTCAACGTTTTCTGGATTCTCCATGCGGACCATGAGCAGAACTGTTCCACCTCGGCGGTACGCTTGGTCGGCAGCGCCCGGGTCAACCTTTACGCGGCGATTTCCGCCGGTATCAGCGCACTCTGGGGCCCTTTGCATGGAGGCGCAAACCAGGCGGTCATCGAAATGCTCCAGGAGATCTACAACAGCGGAGGAGATGTGGCACCGTTTATTGCCAGGGCCAAGGATAAAAACGATGAGTTCCGCCTGATGGGGTTCGGGCATCGGGTTTACAAGAGCTATGATCCCCGCGCCAAGATCATGGAAGAGATCGTCCACAGGCTGCTCTCGAAACTGCAGTTGAATGATCCTCTCCTGGACATCGCAAAGCGACTCGAAGAGATCGCCCTGAAGGATTCATACTTTGTCGATCACAAGCTGTATCCCAACGTCGATTTCTACAGCGGCATCGTTTTGCGGGCCATGGGTATTCCCATCAACATGTTTACCGTCATGTTCGCCATCGGGCGTCTTCCCGGCTGGATCAGCCAGTGGAAAGAAAGCCTCGACGATCCCGACTGGAAACTCCATCGACCCCGCCAGATCTACATCGGTTTGAACGAGCGGGATTACGTTCCCATTGAAAAACGGGGAAAGTGAGGGGGCAGGTCCGAAAGATCCGGCACAAGGCTGAAGCCCGATCTTCAGCAAAACGGTTCAGCAAGGAGAAATGAAAATGAGAGTCAGAGTTTCCGCCGTATATGAACAGTCTGGTGAGATCCTGTGCATGAAATACGTCTACGGAGGAAAGGAAGTGTTTGCCCTTCCCGGAGGCGGTGTCGACAAGGACGTGCCCTTTCATGATGCCATAAGAGACGAGTGGAAGGAGGAGTTGGGCGTCAAGGTCGAGGTGGGAGACGTCATCATGCTGGGAGAAGCCCCTGGAGACAAACGGCACCCCCAGACCCTGCATGTCATCTTCTGGGCGACATCGGTCCACGGGACACCGAAGGTCCGTGCCGACAACACCCGTTCCCTGGATATCGACTGGGTGCCGGTGAACAATCTCAAGGATTGTCCCCTGTACCCCGATGTGGGTAAACAGCTTTACGAATATTTCCAAAGCGAAAATCGGCGGTCCATCGAATTCATCAAAAACTGCATGGAAAGAGGTTACTGGTAGGCACAGGTCGTTAACCGCAGACCGGACGTCATGTGTCCAGACAGGCATCGGATCGGATTCTTCCATTGGAAGGCGGACCGATGCCTTTTTTGCGTTAAAAGAGATGGCAGATCGTCAAAAAAACATATTCTGGGGATGGTATGTCGTTTTAGGGGCCTTTCTCGTGCTGGCCGTCAACTACGGCGTCCGTTACAGCTTCGGGATCTTCCTCAAACCCATGGCGGAGGAATACGGCTGGTCCAGGTCCGTGATTTCACTGGGGGCTTCCCTCAACATGCTCGTTTACTCCTTCTGCTCCATCTTCGTGGGGAAGATGGTGGACCGGGTCGCACCGGGACGCATCATTACGGCCGGAGCCCTGATCGTATCATTGAGTCTTTTCCTGGCGGCTTTCGTTCAGAACCCCCTGACCTTCTACCTTGCCTACGGTCTTCTTTGCGGGATCGGTTCCGCCGGCATGGGCGTCGTCGTCTGTAATTCCTCGGTGGCCAAATGGTTTCATAAAAAACGGGGCACCGCCGTCGGCCTTGCCGCCACGGGTATCAGCGGCGGGGCCATGGCCCTGACACCGCTGGCGGGTTACATTGTGAAGATTTATGGATGGCAAATGGGGTTCCTGTCCCTGGCTGTAATGAGTTTTCTGATCGGGGTCGTTTTGTCCCGCGTGTTTTTCCGAAAGACCGTCCCGGAGGCCTACGGCCTGTATCCCGACGGCGAACAGAAAGCCTGGGATCCCGCTGAGGAAAAAGCGGACGGCCATCCCGAACGGCTGTCCCGGCGCGTGGTAATCAGAAATCCGCAGTTCTGGATCCTGGCCGCTTCTTTCGGCCTGTCCTATCTGGCGATCATGTCCGTTTTCATCCACCAGGTTCCCTACGCCCTCGACCATGGAATCACCAAGGTTGCGGCGGCTTCTTCCCTGGCCGCCGTAAGTTGCTCGGCGTTTTTCGGACAGTTTTTCTTCGGCTGGCTGAGCGACCGGATCAGGAAACCCAAGTATGCGGCCGCCCTGGGTTTTTTGATCATGTCCTTCGGGATGTACCTCCTGCTGAACATGAAATCCCTCGAAATGCTCTATTTTTTCGCCATCGTCTTCGGGTTCGGCTACGGTTGCCTGGCCCCGATGACACCGATCCTGCTGGCCGAGCGTTTCGGCCGCCACGCCCTGGGGGCGGTCTACGGTCTGGTAACCTTCTTCATTGGATTTGGGGGGGGACTCGGACCCTTCTTAGCGGGGTACATGTATGACCATTTCGGGTCCTACCGGCATATCTGGCTATTCAACATCGTCATTCTTCTCTGCGTCACAATCACGATCCTGTCGCTGAAAACGGGAAAAAACGAGTGATCGATGTCAGAGGGGAAACGCCGCTTTCCCGGATGCTCGGGAGCCGCATCAAAGAAAGAGCTGCCTTGAAAGACAACTTTTACAAAAACGGACAGGATGACGCTAATATCCCATGAGCCTCGCAAGAATCGGACAAAGGTAAAGCAGCGACACGCCGATCAGCAGCCGGCAAACACGGTTGACCCATTTCTCCCGGCGAACAATTTT
>JAGVTI010000308.1 GCA_019136935.1 Deltaproteobacteria bacterium | reverse complement strand
ACACACAGGAAAAAACCGCCACGAACGAAAAACGACACACTTCTGTTTGCTGTTAAACGGTTAATGAACACCGAAGAGACAATGTCTGCAAAAACATCAGCCAAGGAAAAGAAGATGAAGACCTCAACAACTCACCCGTAACCGGGATTATTTTTGAAATTTTCAGGAGTGGAAATATAATTTGATTATCTAACACAGGACAAAGGGCATCACAATAAAAAAATGCTTCATCCCTGTAAAAAGGAATGAAGCATTTCCTCCCCTGTATCAAACGGGCCCTTAAAAAGCAGGCGCGAGAAGCTTCAGGCTTTGCATGACCGCAGGCGCCTGGGATTCGCTGACATTGTAGACGGTCAGGTTCAGAATCAGGCTGTTGGAGACAATATTGTCCGAACCGGGCACCTGGTTTACCTGGAACAGGCCCTGTCCGCCGTTGAACCCGCCCAGGATGGCCTTGGCCGTAAACTGGGTTCCTCCATCCGACGTGCCGTCACCGGATCCCGCCGTATCGCCGGAAGAGGTACCGGCGTCGGCTGACGACAGCGTGATCTGTCCCGACTGGCCGCTTCCGTTGAACCCGGCGTCATAATCGATATCCGCCCACTGGTTCCCCTGGGTATCCCAGAAACCCGAGAAGGTAATGGAAAAATAGAAACCCAGGTAACCTCCTCTCATGTCCGCCATCTGAGACTCCCCGAGTGCAATGAATCCCCGCTCCTCAAGCCCCGTCCATTCATCCGATCCATATACCGGCGCGCACAGCGTAACGAAACCGGCAACGCAGACCAGGAACACGACAATGGATCGGTTTGAAAACTTTCGACGGTTGCACATAGTCGTTCTCCTTAATTCTTCATTTCAAAGGGCACACTCAACATCGGCGCCCCGACGTAGAGATCCCTGATCCGCCATATTTCCTCTTTCGATATGCTTAACTGCTGCAGATCCCGCTCCGGGGGATGATTTCCCGGCTGAGGATTCTTTTCCACCACAAGCAGAAGAATGCCGTTCCAGCCATCCGTGAATTCCTTCACCGCCAGGGCGCGTCGCCCGATGATCGGGTCGCTGATGTACACCCTGTCACCCAATACGCCGCGAAGAACCACGAAATGGTTGAATCCCTTCAGGTTGAGCAGGACAATGGTCGGCAGTTTCAGCTTCTTCAAACTCTCGAAGGGCACCCTGTACCCCTCGGCACGGAATTCACCGGTCCTTTCCGCATAGAGCTTCAGATCGAGCATGGAAAATCCCTTTTGCGAAATCTGTTCCCGGTCGCCATGGTTCAGGATGTCCGCAATGACGTCCTCTTCCGATATATCCCGGCCGTAATAATACTTCAGAATCGTCGCCAGGGCGGCGGTTCCGCAACTGATGTCCAGACGCTGCCGGACAATCCCCGCATAACGCATCTCCTTGATGCTCCTGACGGGCTTTTTCAGAACCGTCCCCTGAATGCCCGCCTTGAATTCAACCATGCCGGGATATGCGGCGCTTTCCCCGAGGAGAAAAATCATGAACCCGAAGACAATCGTTTTTCCAAGAGTCCGCATCGCCCATCCCCCTTTGAAGAAAAAACGGGGAGGAGGTGCCTGGACACCTCCTTCCCCTTTCGAATCACTCGGATATCACTCGGTTCCTTATTCGCCGGGAATCGGAGTTTCTCCTCCACCATTCACGGACGGCACATAGCAGGCGGCAAACGCATTGGCCTGCAGGTTGTTGCTGCCGGCGGCCACGTTGATCCCGAAGTTGCCCGTCAGGTTGGACAGGGTGTTCGCGGAGATCGCGGCATTGTTGACCGTCGCCTTGTTGAGCACGCTGATCACGACCGGTGTCGTTCCGGAAACCGTGCCGCTGAGTTGCGCATCGGGAATGACGGTCTCAAAGGCGATGCCGCCGACACTGCTGTCCCAAGGATTCATAACGGCGTTGTCGATATCACCGTCCATATCGATATGACCCGTGAAATTTGAAGCGGGATGTAAGGGATCAGTCTGCGGACCATCCCAGGTATCCAGGTAGAAATTATCCGCCTGGTAAATGGTGAACGGCGTATCCGGGAAGTTCACGGTCCCACTCAGAGACAGGTTGACTTCAGCATTGATCACTTCCGGCTTGAACGTCGGCCCGTTGCAGGTCATGTTCTCCAGGGACTTCTGCTGCACGTAGGCCAGGGCCATCCCGACCTTCGCCGGCGCCGTGGCGATGGAGGTCATGTTGGTCTGGGCGTTGTTGCTTCCCGCGGCCACGTTCAGGCCGACATTGCCCGTCGCGCCGTTCAGGACGTCGGAGGCGACCGCGGCGTTATTCGCCGATCCCTCGTTCTTCGTCAGGTTGTTCATGGCCTTCTGGACGCTGAAGATCACGGCCCGGGTCAGGGACGCATCCGCTTCACCGGCGGCATAGGTGGCGATGTTGCTCTGGGCGTTGCTGTTACCGGCGGCCACGTTCACTCCCAGGTTGCCCGTGAAATTCGTCATGGAGCTCCCTGCGACCGTCGCGTTGTTGTCGGACTCGTAGTTGAACGTCATGTTCTTCTCCGGATACTGGTCATTCTTGGCAACCGCCTCGACCAGACCGCCAACCGTCAACAAATCATCGTTCGCCGCAACATTGACATCCACATCCACGCTGAAATGCTCACAGGCCAGGTTGGCATAGGCCATCAGCTGCAGCGTGGCATCCGCGTTCAGGCTGAACTGCATATCCGTGTTGAAATCCCCCATCTGATCACTCGCCGAAACCGACATGGGAAGCAGCGTGAGCATCAAAACTGCACATACGACCAATAATTTCCGTCTCATAATTCTGTTCCTCCTTTTTTAGTTTTTTTCACTGCATGTTCACGTTAATGACCAGGCTGTTTGAAACAGCATTGGCAACCCCTGCCGACTGATTCACCTGGACAATGCCCCGACTGTTTTCGAAGGCATGGTCGCCGATGAGGTCGGTCCGGATACTCTCTCCGCTTACTCCTTTCAATTCCTGTGACGCGGAACCGACAACCTGTCGCAGTACAGTGGCATCGAGTGGAATGGTCGCACCGTATCCGATCCGGACCAGATTGGCCTCCGCCGATCCAGATCCGGCGGCCTGATTCACGGATACGATCCCCGAAGAAGATTGAAAGGCATACTCTCCGATCAAGTCGCTCGCTTCGCCGGGCACATTGTTCCACGCCCGGGTGGACTGATAAATCAGTCCCCCTTGCAGCGAATTCTCCAGGCCGATCAGGTGCATGTTCACCTGGGCATGGTTATCCCCTGCCGCCATGTTGACCCCGATCGCCCCCTGAAAATCGGAGACGGCGCTGCTCTCAATCACCGCCAGGTTATCGAATGTTTCCAGCCCGCTGCCGTGGGCCACGTTGCAGAAGATCAATCCTGGAATC
>JAGVTI010000290.1 GCA_019136935.1 Deltaproteobacteria bacterium | reverse complement strand
CAGGATCCTGGAAATCTCGGATAACGGGATCGGCATGACCTATGAAGAAGTGGTGGAGAATATCGGGACGATCGCCCAGAGCGGGACGGCCAACTTCCTGGAGGCGGCCGCGGCGGCAGGCAAGCCAGAGATGTTAACACCGGAGCTGATCGGCCAGTTCGGCGTGGGATTCTACAGCGCCTTCATCGTTGCCGACAAGGTCACCCTCATCACGAAAGCCGCCGGGTCGGATCAGGCCGTCAAGTGGGAATCCTCCGGCGACGGGTCCTACACCATCGAAGAAGCGAAAAAGGAAGGCCGCGGCACAGGAGTGGACCATCCGCCAGGTCATCAAGAAACACTCCGATTTTGTCTCCTATCCCGTCTGCATGGACGTCGAGCGCACGGAACCGGTCCTGGATGCGGACGGCAAACCGGACGGAGACAAGACGGAAAAGGTCATCAAGGAAGAGACCCTCAACTCCATGAAGGCGATCTGTACCCGCGATAAGAAGGAGATCTCCGACGAGGAATACGACGAATTCTACCAGCACATCAGCCATGACTGGACGCCGCCCCTGACGCGCCTGCACGTCAAGCTCGAGGGGGCGACGGAATACAGCGCGCTTCTGTACATCCCCTCGCGGCCGCCGTTTGACTTCTTTTACCGGGAGCACAAACACGGCGTCCAGCTTTACAGCAAGCGGGTCTTCATCATGGAAAACTGCAAGGAACTGATGCCGCCGTATCTGTCCTTCATCAAGGGCGTCGTGGATGCCCCGGACCTGAACCTCAACGTGAGCCGGGAAATCCTGCAGCAAGACGTCCTGGTCAGAAACATCCGGAAAAACCTCGTCAAGAAGCTCCTCGAACTGCTGGCGGGTTTGGACAAGGAGAAATACGACCCCTTCTTCCAGGCTTTCGGCCCCATCTTCAAGACCGGGATCTCGACGGATTACGAGAACAAGGACAAGATCGCGAACTTGCTCCGCTATCAGACCACCCATTCCAACGGTGCCCTCATCTCGCTCAAGGAATACGTGGATCGCATGAAGCCGGACCAGGAAGCGATTTACTACATCACGGGGGAAAACATCACCGCCCTGAAAAACAGCCCCCATCTGGAGCAGTTGAAGGCAAAGGACTACGAAGTCATCCTCATGAACGATCCGATGGACGAGTGGGTCGTCCGGGATCTCCATGAATTTGAGAAGAAGACGTTCAAGAGCGCCGAAAAGGGTGACCTCGATCTCGACAAGATCGACGACAAGAAGAAGGAAGAGTACGGTCCGCTCTTCGGTTACATCAAGAGCCACCTGGAAGAGAAGGTGAAGGAGGTCAAGCCCTCCACCCACCTCATGGATTCCGTCGCCTGCCTGTCCGGAGACGTCCAGGACATGAGCGCCTACATGCAGAAGGTCCTCAGGGCCACCGGCCAGGAGACCCCGCCGGACAAGCGGGTCCTGGAAATCAACATGGACCATCCGCTGATCGCCAGGATCAAAACGATCTACGAGAACGACAAGGAGTCCGCCGTTTTGAAGGATTACACGGATCTGCTGTTCGATCTGGCGGTCGTTTCCGAGGGCGGAAAACTCGAAAATCCGTCCCGGTTCAGCAAAATGATCGGGGATTTGATGATAAGCGCCGAAGAGATTTAAGGGCGGCGGAATCTATTTGTCCGTTTGACGGATGGAACACCACCAGTCAGCCGGCGTATAAAAAAGGGGATCGGACATTTCTGAACCGATCCCCTTTTGCGTTTCAGATATTTCGTTTGCAAACCGATGGGTTCATCCCCGCTCCGGCCGGCTATCCGATGCAACAACAAACAGATTATTCTGATGATGACACGCCGCCGTATTCCTCACCGATTCCATTCCAGGATGCCGTCCAGGGGGTGATGCGGCGCCGTATGGACCATCAATCCCCCGTACTCCGGATTGTTGAAAATGATCCGGGAAACCAGCGGCGATACCCGGAAGAGGTATTCGTTGAGAGACTTGATGCCGCGGAGAACTTCAAAAGAATCATGGCAAGCCGGATGTTTGTTGATCCCCTTCAGCGCCAGAAGGGAAAGCTCCGTGCCGGACTGCCGGGCCAGTTCAAGCACCCGGGAAATCCACGGTCGTTGAAAAGATCCAGGTAGATGTCCATCTCCCCCCTTCGGGAGATGTAGTCGCCGATCGCGAGAGCGGCCTCGCGTGCCACGGAGACGTGGACGAGAAAAACACAGGGATGCGTTTTCTTTCGCTCTTCCGCGATGTCGTTGGCTTTCTCCACCTTGATCAGATATGCCCGGTTTACGCCCGCCATAATCCCTCTTGTCTTACACCATGAATATCCGTGATTCGCCCTGGATCAATCCAGATAAAGATCCCTTAAAGTGTGGATCAATTCATGGAACTCTTCGTGTTTGCCGACGCCGATCCGGTTCTCCTCGATCCGTTCGAATCCTTCGTACAATTCTTCCTGTTGTGCGTCGGAAAGGATGTTTTCCGCCATGACAAACAAAACGGTATTTTCTTTGTCAATATGATGAAGTAAAAGTGAAATGTACTCCCGGGCATGATGGATGACTTCCGCCAAAGCTGATTTTTCCCCGCGGGTGTATTCGGAGAAAGCCTCGTCCATGGCTTTAATAAACCCTCTGCCCATGGCATGCTCGTGAAGCATAACGCCGATCGGTCCTCCCTCGTTGGGAATTCCCAGAGCTTCCAAAGCGGGGAAAAGGAGCTCTTCTTCTTTGGCATGATGACATTGATCGACGAATACCTTGAGAAATTCAAGAATAGCCGTGAAATGGGCGGTATGCAGACTTCCGCTTTCCTGGGCCTTCTTGCACACCATCTCCAGGATTCCAAGCATGATTTTTACGCCTTCATGCTCGTCTCTCAACTGCTTCGTGGCTTTAAAATTCATATGATCCTCGCTCCTTGACCCAGCTTAAGGCACTGTGCCCCTGCGCAGGGCTTAATGTTCAGAATGTTCGTCCGAAGCCGGTTCGTGCATGCCATGATGGTGTTCCGGCGAGCCTGCGGCATCGAGATGCAGCTTTTCCACGTAATGGGTGAACTGGACATATGCTTCCACAAAAACACGCCCGTCCTTGACGTCAAGATCGGCATGCTTCTTGGCCTCTTTTGCCTGGTCGAACCGCTCCTGTATCCCCTGCGAGGCGGCCTCGGTAATCAGTTTGATAAGGTTTTCGGCAGAACCGCTTTCCAGGGCCTTATCCGCTTCAACGACAGCCGGTGCAACGGCGCCGGCCGGTTTCAGGCCGGTGTACGGCATTCCCTCTCCGGCGCGGTGCAGTCGCACCAGGGTTTCAAGAAAGTACCTGTCCGCCAGTTCCCGGGCCTCTTTTCCTTTCGATCTGACAACCAGGGTCTTTTTGAAAAGATCTTTAATTTCCGCTTCATCCTCTTCCTTCACCCATTTTAACACAGGCGTGATATCCCCTGTTTGAAGGGCCGTTTCCGCGGTTTTGACAACCGGTCCGTCAAGGGTATCGCAATGAGCAACAGCGGCGGGAACAATGAAAGTCAGGGAAATGCCCATGGTCAGAAGGATTGCAAACACGAAACGAAGACAGGGAAAGAATTTGTTCTCCATTTTAATACCCTCCTTAAATGAAAAAGAGAATGATTCCTTTTAAGGTTTAACCACCATAACCGGGCATTTGGAACCTTTGATAACCTTGTTCGCCACACTGCCCATGAGGTTTTTTAAAATTCCGCTCTTCCCGTGGGATGCAATGACAATCAGGTCGATCCCCTTATCCTGCTGTTCTTTCAAAATGACTTCCGCCGGATGGCCTTTCTGAACGTCGAACACCACATCCAGATTTTTGGCGCCGATGATCTTATTGGCTTCATCCCGCAGGTTGTCGTTTGATGCCTTGATGCCCTGTTCCTCAAGCTGGCTGACGACATCCGGCGTAATGCAGTAATCCACCGCGCACTGCTGGATTGCCTTGTCGATGACATGCAAGAGGTATATTTTGGAATTGAACTTTTCCGCAAGCTCGACGGCTTTCTTCAACGCCGCATCGGAATAGGTGGAGAAATCGGTTGGAACAAGGATACTTTTGGGATCTGACATAGCCAAACCTCCTTTGCCGAATGTAAATGTTCATCTGCGGTTAACAAATACACCGAATCACGCTTTAGACGTAACCAGCCTCATCCCTTTGAACAGTTTAAGCGAATTTTAACTTCTCCCTCCAGAATGATCTTGATGAAAAATGAAAGAATGACCTGCCTTCCCCGACGGCAGGCGGTTTGGGACGGCATGTTTCACAAGTGTCTTGTAATTTACATCATTTATGCGCAGCCGTCCATACTTATCTGGAGAACGAATTGCCTCCGGTAAAATGTTTGTCAATGAATAAGAAACGTGCAGAGGAATCGATCCGTGAACTGAAAATCATCTGCCCGGCGGTAGGCTTTGAAACCGTGATGTCGCTGCCATATACCGGTACCTGCGGCAGCGGCAATTTCGTGGTTTATTCAAAACGGGGTTGTCGGGGCCTTCGGAGATTTACGTTCTCTTCGCTTTTTTCGCTTCTTCGTCTTTCAACAGGATCATCAGTTGACCGCAGCAGGAAAGCTTCCCTGTGCCGCCATGAAGAACCTCGACGATGTTTCCGCACATCGTGCATTTGTAGACCTGATTCTTTTCCGCCATAAAATCCTCCTTCTGATTGAAAACGGTCATCGATTTGATCGGCTCTTGACTTTCTTTGCCAAGCCGCCGGTTTTGGTCTTCTTCCTCCAAACGGATCGAGTTTCCCGGGGGGGAACATACCCTGACTGACCATCGTAACGGGATCCGAAGACACATCGGTTGTAAAAATACCATGACTGAAGGAAGGCGTCAACGACAGGGTCGCTACCTTTTGCCATGAGGGAACGGGCAGCCTCGAAAAGCGGATCCGGAAAGATGCCAGGCCGGCTTTGCAGCCCGCTGACGGAACAGGGGCATCCGTTGTTTATCCGGCGATCCGAAAAAGAACATTGATTCGCCGTAGACAAGGGAGTATCTTGGTCGAAATGGATGACGGGCCGTGGAAAAACGGCCGCTTTACGGGAGAGAAGGAAACGTCATGGCCAAGGAACAGGTGACACGGAGACAGAAGGACGTTTCGCGCCTGTTGCGCGAAAAGAAGAATATTCGGAAGGACCGGGTCGAAAGGCGGAAGAAAAAATAGGGCGGAGACAAAAAATCCTGCGGAAAAGTTTTGAAGCAAGGAATCCGATCAGGAAAAGGGGATGAAACATGACCATATTCGGGATCGGTCTTTTAATGGTGGCCTCCGGAGGATTTTCCCTGGGATTGATCCTCCTGCTGGAGGCTGTCGGCGGTGTCCGTTTAACCTGGACCACGACTCATGACGATGTCCTGATTCCCCTGGGGGCGATTTTTGCGGCCGTGGGATTTTACTTCTGGCTGTCCGGTGTCCGGATGGTCCGGAAGGCATTTTACGAAGAGAAACTCATGACGGAAGGAGTTTACGCCTATACCCGCAACCCCATGTACGCCGCCTTTATCCTATTTCTCATCCCCGCCTTGTCGCTTCTTATGAACGATGTTCTCATCATTCTGACCTCGGCGATTCTCTATGCCGTCTTCAGGATCAACATCGGGAAGGAGGAAGATTTTCTACAGCGGCAGTTCGGGGAGGATTACCGCCGATATGCCGAAAAAGTACCCCGCCTGATCCCCCGGTTCGTCCGGCCGAAGCGCTGACAGGCAGGTTCGGCGGCACGGCCTCCCTTCTTTTTTTACCCGGGCGGATCGATTAGAAGAGAAACGGGATGAACATCCGGCTCTTTTTCATGTATTGACGGTATTCTTCACCGAACCGCCCGATGTTTTCCCTTTCTTCAACCCGGGCCGCCGCATACAGGAAAACCATGATGATCAGGGACAGGCACAGGCTTCTTGCGGAGGGGGCCTTCATCGCTATGCCCCAAGCCAGGAGGATGACGGAGGCATACATGGGATGACGGATGAAACGGTAGGCGCCGACGACGACCAGGCGCGTCGTGTTTTCGAAGGGCAGGTTGGGTGAATTGGGGACGGAGCCCTCGGGAAGTCCCAGGATGAGGATCAGATCCAGACTGTGAATGATCAGTGCCAGGGACGCGATCAGGAGAACCCATGAGACCTGCTGGTGCAGGGAGAAAGGTGCGTCGAACCAGGAGGGCGCGTTCAGGACCAGCATGACCAGGAGGAACTCGAAGGCGAAAAAACGGTAAAACCCGTGAGAACGGGGTTTATTTAACGACCGCCAGGAGACGGCCGTGATAAAGGCCGATCCGAGCAGAATAGAGATGATTTCGATCAACATGCAATTCCTCCTGTGACTCCGGGTTTGGATTCCGGCCTGTTCGGTTCTCCGTCCGGCCTTTCGGCGGCGTGCCGCCTGTCCGGCCCCGGCCGCCGCCGGCCGGTTTTGCCGGGACGTTCTTCCCAGGGGCCAGGGCTCCGTTTCGATAAGGCGGATTGCAGGAACTTCAGGCCGAAAAGCACCGCCTGCGCCGCTATTTCACGTGTGCCGGCGTGTTTCTTTCCCAGAAAAAACCGTCCCGGTAGCCTTGGATATCCCGGTTCTGTTCGGCCAAGGCAAGCCTCTTTTCGGCCAGACAGGCGTATTCGTGGTCGATTTCCACCCCCGTATAGTGCCGCCCCAGTTTCTTGGCGACAACGGATGCCGTGCCCGATCCGAGGAAGGGGTCCAGGATGATTTGCCCCTCATTGGAGCCGGCGAGGATGATCTTGGCCAGCAGCTTTTCCGGTTTCTGGGTCGGATGGTCCGTGTTCTCCGGCATGGACCAGAAGGGCACGGTCAGGTCGGTCCAGATATTGGACGGATGGGTGATGCGATAGGGGCCGTCCGGCGAGAAGGTCCAGTCTTTCGGCCGGCCGTTCTGGTCCTTGTAGGGGGCGAGGACCCGGCGTTTGACCTTGACGGAATCGGTGTTGAACACGTAGCGGTCCGAAACGGTGGCGAACCAGATGTCTTCACTGTTGTTTTTCCAATTGTTCCTGGCCCCCCGGCCCTTTTCACGTTCCCAGGTGATCCGGTTGCGAACCCTGAAATATTTGAGGAGGACCCGGTTGACGGCCGCCGAGCAGTACCAGTCGCTGCAGATGTATAACGACGCGGTTTCCTTGAGCAGGCGGGGAAGTTTCCCGATCCAGGATTCAAGCCAGGATTCGTACTCGTCGAGGCGTATCCGGTTAAACGCCCTCCGGTTGAAGGTTTTGGTCAGGTTGTAGGGAGGATCGGCGAAAAGCAAATCGACGAAACGGTCGGGCAGAAGATCGAGGGCCTCGAAGGTATCCTGGCAAAGCGTCGTGTCGATGATGTCCTCCAGGGACGCAGGTTTCCTCAGGAACTTCAACCTTTCTCCGTAGATCATTTTTTCCTCGCCGGTCAGGGCGAGGGTCCGGTTGCGGGGAGCGCGTGTTTTCGTTTTCATGATGGTTTCAAATCCGACGGCGGTGGTATCCGAAGAGACATTTTCCGCGGTTTATTCCCGGCCGTTTTGCGTCCATGCAAAATGCCCGAAACCGGCAGTTCTTGCAACCGATTATTGAAACGGATGGAAAAAAACGGAAAAAATCGTTTATCGCCGGAAGCCCTCTCTCATCGCCGGACGGACGGGTGAGGATGGAGGGCTTCCATGCTTCGGTTGTACGGGGGGAACGGAGGCGTTACGATTCTTTCGTGCTACCCAGCCAGCGGTAGATCAGCCCGCCCAGCATGCCGCCGGCGAGCGGTGCCACCCAGAAGAGCCAGAGCTGCGCCGTGGCCCATCCGCCTACGAAGAGGGCCACCCCGGTACTGCGTGCGGGATTCACCGACGTATTGGTTACAGGAATGCTGACCAGATGGATCAGGGTCAGGCACAGTCCGATGGCAATCGGGGCGAATCCCTGGGGAGCGCGTTTGTCCGTTGCCCCCATGATGACGAACAGGAACATGAAGGTCATGACGATTTCCGTGATCAGGCAGGCGGTAAGGGAATAGCCTCCCGGTGAATGATCGCCGTAACCGTTGGAGGCAAAGCCCGCTGCAGGGTCAAACCCCGCCTTGCCGGTTGCGATCAGAAAAAGCACGAAGGCCGCGACAATGGCGCCCAGGACCTGAACCGCGACATAGGGAAAGAGATCTTTCGCGGGGAAACGGCCTCCCGCCCAGAGCCCGAACGATACCGCCGGGTTCAGGTGGCATCCCGAGATATGGCCGACGGCGAAGGCCATGGTCAGGACCGTAAGCCCGAAAGCCAGGGCGACACCCAGCAGACCGATTCCCACCTCCGGGAAGGCCGCCGCCAAAATGGCGCTGCCGCATCCCCCCAGGACCAACCAGAATGTTCCGAAAAATTCCGCACCCAATCGTTTTGCAATGCTGTCCATCTTTCCTCTCCTTTCCTTTTTTTCCCCATCCATGACATTCCCGACGGAACGCGCTTTCCGGCGACCGCTTCGGGCTCAATTTGTCATAACCGGAAACGGTGTTTCCATCACCGGTCCTTGATCGAAGGAACCGTCATCAGGTTCACGTTTTTTCGTCCCTGTGGAGAGAGAAGGACTGAAGATGCCGGCAGAGGGACGCCGTATCCAGAATATGGGCAAAGCCGTAGGCCAGGTTTTTCAAGGCGGCGATATGGAGTTCTTCCGCCACGGCCGCCGTTGCATCGGCGATGAAAAAAACCCGGTAGTCCCGCATGAAGGCATCCCGCGCCGTCGTTTCGCAGCAGCAGTTGGTGAGGAGGCCGCAGATGATCAGGTCTTCGATTTCTCTTTCCTTCAGGAGGGCATCGAGATTCGTGCCGTAAAAAGCACTGTAGCGGTTCTTGTCGATAATCGCTTCCTCTTTCCGAGGTTTGAGTTCGGAAACGATTTCCCAGCCGGGGCTGCCGTAATGAATCGCCTGGCCCCACCACTTGACGAGACTTCCTCCGTTTTTTGCGGGGTCGTGGTGTCCGTGCCGCGTGTAGAAGATCTGTACACCGGCGCTGCGACACGCGTCGATCAGGGACCGGACGCGCTCGATGATAAGGTCGGCCAAAAGGGCGGAATACTGCTGCATGTCGATCACCAGAAGTGCGGCCTTCCCCGGGGCGGGCAAGGCGAAACGAGTGTTGTAGAGTTCTACATCCTGCAGGTATTTTGATCCCATATTTCTGTCTCGTGCGAAGGTTTGGCCGTGATGGAGGATGAGGGAATCGTCAACAAACCGGGTCGAGAGAACAACTTGCTGATAAATATAATACATTTACCCGTTATCGCCAAGAATTATGTTTCGGGCGAATTGCCCCGCAAAACGTTCCGGGTGTCGTCCCGGGTTCCGCGCCGTGGCCGGGGATATTTTTCTTGACAGCAGGGCCTGTTCCGTACTCCAAATAGGAAAAACAGCGGGAGCTGTTGCAGCGACAGCCATAAGTGGCTGCGAAGCGGCCGGCGCGGCGGATTGCCTGGAAAGAAAGGACCTGGAAGAAAAGGTGCAGGCCTGTATCGGCGGTTTCGCAGATGACCTCCGGGATGCGCTGCACATCCCGGAGGGAACGGTCCATCCGAGCCTCGATCGGGCGCGGCACGCCCCGCAGGATTGCCTTGTCAAAGTGCCGGGAGGTACGAGATGAGTTGCACGGACAGAGAAAAACAGCTTCCGGCCTATCTCGGGGGAGGCCTTTCTTCCGCGGAGATGGATGAACTCATGGATCACCTTGCCTCCTGCGCAACCTGCCGGAAAACCCTCGAAGATCTGAAGAAAACCGGCCGCCTGGTGTGTGACCTGGAGAAGATCTCTCCTCCGCTCCGGCTGAAATCGCAGATCATGAACCGGGCGCGGGAAGGGGCGGAAAAGAAGGGATTTCTGCGGAAGTTCTTTTTTCCCCTGTACATCAAGATTCCCGTGCAGGTCCTTGCCGTCGCCGTGCTCTCCGTTTTTTCCTTTTATCTATACCGGCAGGACGTACCCCGGATGAGGACGGAAGAGATTCCCCTGCCGCCGTCGCCGGTGTTCGAGACAAACCGGGAACCGCCGCTGCCCCGGGTCATTTCGCGAAAACGGTCCGCCATGCCGAAAAACGCCGTCCAGGCCGACCAGGAGATGCCTGCCGCAAGCGCCGGCCGAAGCGATGCGGGTGACTCCGTCTCTTCCATGGCTTCTGAAGAAAAGGTGCCGGAGACGGGAAAAATCGCCGCGGATGAGAGGACGGCGGAAAACGTCCCCGCCTCCGCGGCACCGCTGCCGCCGGTGATGCCCCAGGTTTCGGGAAGGGAGGCGAAAGACGTGTTTTTATCGGCCGAGAACCAGAAAAATGGGGGAATGAGCGCTTCCACGCCGTTTCCAACGGAGAAAAACAGGATCTGCGAGCCGGGTGCGGAACTGTGCCGATACGGGGCAGAGGACGAAAAGGGAGAACGGTCTCCGGCCAAAGAGGCTTGGATGCCGGGCGCGGAAATATCCCTGGAATGGGTTCTGTCGGTTCAAGATGTGAGGACGGCGTCGGCGGAATTGGAGGACTATGCCGGAAAAATCGATTCACTGCATGCCGGAACGGCTGTCCACGATGGAAAACACGTGTTCACCATCGACATCAGGCCCTCTCATGTCGGAGCTTTCCGGGAAAAACTGCGCACCCTCGGTCAAGTGAGTGCGGATCAGGAGCCCGGAATTGTCAAAGAGGCACCCTGGGTCCACATCAGGATCATCCTTGTTCCGCCGGGCTGGGATAAACCTTGAGCACACCCGGTTTCCTTGATAGAAGGACGAAGACGAAAAGGGTGGCGTCAATTTCGTTGACAGGGGGCGAGCCTTCCCCTATATTGCCTGAAATTACCCGGGTCTTTTCAGGAAGACCTGCCGGACAGGGGTGTTCAGCAATGGCGGAATCGCGCAAGATCAAAGTCGGGTTTGTTCAGATGGCCTGTGTTTCCGATCCCGGCTCGAACATGGTCCGCGCCGTGGAGGGGATCCGCCGGGCGGCGGCCGGGGGAGCCCGGATCGTCTGCCTTCAGGAACTGTTCCGATCCATGTACTTCTGCGTTTCCGAAGATTACGCTCCTTTCGAACTCGCCGAAACGATTCCCGGTCCCTCGACGGGGACATTTCAGGATCTGGCGAAGGAACTGGGGATTGCCATTGTGGCCTCCCTGTTTGAAAAACGGGCGGAGGGCCTGTACCACAACAGCGCCGCCGTCATCGACGCGGATGGCGCATATCTGGGTAAATACCGGAAGATGCATATTCCCGACGATCCATCCTTTTACGAGAAGTTCTACTTTACGCCGGGCGATCTGGGTTTCCGGAGCTGGAAGACGAAATACGGCACGATCGGTGTTCTGATCTGCTGGGACCAGTGGTATCCGGAGGCGGCGAGGCTCACCGCCCTGCAGGGAGCGGAGATGCTCTTCTATCCGACGGCGATCGGATGGGCCGAAGGGGAGGATCCGCAGGTCTGCCGGGACCAGTTCGACGCCTGGCGGACGATTCAGAGGGCTCACGCCATTGCGAACGGGATTCCGGTGATCGCCGTCAACCGGGTCGGGAAAGAGGGAAACATCACCTTCTGGGGCGGCTCCTTTGTCGCCGATACCCTGGGGGAGATTGTTTATCAGGCTTCCCACGATAAAGAGGACGTCGCCGTTTGCGAAATCGATCTCGGGAAATCCGATGTGACGCGCCGGCACTGGCCTTTCCTCCGGGATCGGCGCATCGACGCCTACGCGGGCATGACCCGGCGTTTTCTCGATTTCCCCTGCGAGTCCGATTCATGATCTACCGGGAAACGCCCAGACAACTCGGCTACCGTTTTCCCGCGGAGTGGGAACCCCAGCGGGCAACCTGGCTTTCGTGGCCCCACAAGGAAGAATCCTGGCCGGGTCGGTTCGAACCCATTCCCGGGGTTTTTACGGAAATCGTCAAAATTCTGGCCTCCTTTCAGCACGTGAACATCAACGTCATCGACCGGACCATGCACGATGACGTCATGAAAAGGCTGACCGAAGCCGGTGTCGACCCGGGACGGTTCACCCTTTACCCGATTCCGACCGATGACGCCTGGTGCCGGGACCACGGTCCGGCTTTCGTCGTCAAGCCCGGTGCGGAAGAGCCCCTGGCCGTGATCGACTGGGGCTACAACGCCTGGGGCGGCAAGTATCCTCCCTATGACCAGGACGATGCCGTTCCGTCGAAAGTGGCCGAATACCGCCGCCTGCCCCTTTTCTGCCCGGGGATTGTCATGGAAGGAGGGGCCATCGATGTGAACGGCGAAGGGTGTCTTTTGACCAGCACCCCCTGCCTGTTGAATCCGAACCGCAATCCCCATCTGTCCCAAGCGCAGATCGAATGGTACCTGAGGGAATATTACAACGTGGAGAAAATCCTCTGGGTGGACGAGGGAATTGCCGGGGACGACACGGACGGCCATATCGACGATTCCGCCCGCTTCGTGAATCCCGACACCATCGTGGCGGTCGTGGAAAAAAACAGGAAAGACGAAAACTATCTTCCCCTGCAGAAGAATCTCGCGCAGTTGAAAGCGATGACCGACCTGGCGGGCAACCCCTTCCGGATCGTCGCGCTGCCCATGCCCCGGCCCCTTGTATTCGACGGGCAGCGCGTCCCCGCCAGCTACGCCAACTTTCTCATTGCCAGCGGGGTCGTCCTCGTTCCCACGTTCCGCGATCCGAACGACGCCGTGGCCCTTGCCGTTTTAGCGGAAGTATTTCCCGGCCGCCGGGTGATCGGCATCGACTGCTACGAGCTGGTCTGGGGCCTGGGCACCCTCCATTGCATCAGCCAGCAGGAACCCCTGTTTTGAGGGATCGGGAAAGATTCGTTTGTCCTTGATCTGAAAGCGCCGGCCCGGCACGGGGGGGATCATCGCCCCTTTCTTTCATCCGGACGCCCGGACCGGCTTCCATCCGTCATCTCCCGGTTTTTCCGGCTCTTGCCTTCCAGACGGCATAGCCGATCAGGGCGAAACCGGCCAGACCCGACAGCAGGTAATACCAGTAGTAGGAGAGAAAATCGCGGCCCCATCTCACATCCTCGGGGACGTAGCAGACGTCGTCCCGGACAAGGATGGGAATCTGATCCCTCACCTTGAGCTTTTCGTAGAATCGGGCATCGACGGCGGCTTCCCCTCCGCAGTAGGGGCTTTTGATTCCCTGCACGGTGATGTAGTAGCTGGAAACCCCGATTCCCCTGTTCCCGGTTTTCTTTTTGTACTTCTCCATAACCTGTCCGACGGACGGGATCATCTCCGGCTTGAACGTGTGGATGATCACCCAGTCGATGTTGACGAAAAAGTTCCAGAGAAGTCCGAATCCCAGAATAACCGGGATAAGCGCTCGTTTCCACATGATATTGCCTCACCGGGTGTTTCGAATATACTCCGCAAGGGTCTTTCTAAGCCTGATCGACTGCCGACAGTTGCCAGGGGTTGTTGCCGACGGGACGCGTAAAAGTCCAGTATTCTTCGAAACGCACGGGCTCGTCCCTGCTTCCCGCCACGACACTGCCCGTTGTCTCGTCCACCGTATAATCGACAAGATTGGCGAGATACTTCACGGTGATGAAGTCCGCGCCGTTTTCCTGCCAGGCCTCGGCGATATCGACGGAGCGGACGGCGATGTTGTCGAGTTTGTTGATCCTCTTCTCCTGCTTCATCCGGTCGGCTTCACCCTGGATGGTCCGGTACATGTCGTCGGTCAACAGCTTGCGCATGCCTGCCATGTCCCGGTTCGCCCAGCAGGCCTGGAGCTTGAAGAAGAAATCCATGGACTGATCCCGGAAAGCCTCCTCGCTGAAGGAAGGGTCCATCCGGCGGATATGACTCAAACCGCTGGAAACGTCTTTCCCGGTACTGACCGGCGTTTCACCGTAAGAAGGCTGGTAGGACGCCCTTGCCGGTTCTCCCTGGTAATATTGCGTTCCGGCCGGGGCTTCCCTTGCCATTCGACGTTTTTTCATGAACCAGTAAATACCGTAAAGAACCAGGCCGATGAGCAGGATGTCCATCAGGCCGATACCGCCGCCCAGGCCGCCCGCGCCCGCCGCACCGAAACCGAGGGAACTGAAGAGCAGGGCTCCCAGGAACCCGCCCGCCAGGCCTCCTGCCAGATTTTTCAGGAAGCCGCCCCTCTGGGGCTGCTGAACGGGGCTCCCGGCATTTCGGGTATTCTGGCTGCTGTAACTCTTCGAGGGTGTCGAAGAATAGGAATTGGAATTACTGAAGGAAGAGCGCGATCCCCGGCTCCCGAAAGACCGGCCTCCTCCGAATCGGGCCTCTGCATCGATGGGGAGAACGTACATCAAGATGAACAGCACCGCGACCATGACGGAACCGAATTTCATAATGCGTTTATCACTCATGTTTTATCTTTTTGACTCCTTTTCCCGTTGATTTTTTTATCTGATGCGGACATCCGGGTTCCGATGTTTCAGTCAAAGCGCCTTTCATGTCTTCTGGATCAGATACAGGCTGAGCATGAGACCCAGGCAGCCGGCAAACCGGGGCAGGTTGATCGCCTGCCGGGGGAGATGCAGGATGCCGAAATGATCGAGGACCACGGAGATGACCAGTTGCCCCGCGATGGTCGCGGCCAGGGTGTTCGTCATGCCGATGCGCGGGGCAAGAACCAGCACCATGGTGACGAAAATGGCCCCGAACAGGCCGCCCGTGAAAACATACCAGGGGGCCTGGCGCAGTTGCTGCCATGACGGGATTTCCGTCCGCAGGGTCAGCAGAACGAGGGACAGGACAACCAGGGCGCCCAGAAAAGAGATGAACGAAGACTGGATCGGATCGTTCAGGATTTTCGCCAGGCGGACGTTGACAAGACCCTGGACCGGAATCAATCCGCCTCCGATCAATGCCGCCAGCATCAGGGCGAGTGTTCTCATTTCCCCTCCTTCAAGAAGCTTTTTGCATCGTTTTATCGAACCATCCGCTTATTTCGGCGGCTGGATCGCAGCGATATATTGGGCGACCATGTTTCCCAGGTCGGACGGGAGCGAACGGTCCGTTTTTCCGAAAGTCCAGGAGGCGGCAAAGGGGTTGTTGCTCGTCGAGAGTTCTTTCTGCCTCAGCACCTTGCCCGAAGCGGCATCGACCAATTCCAGCTGCAGGGTCATGTCGGAGGCGCCGGCGAAGGCTCCTCCCCAGAACCGGGCGGCGCCGCTGACGATTCTCAGGTTGGTCACCTTTGTCCTGACCCGAAGCGCGTCGGCATATTTCGCGCCGTCTTTTGCCATGTCGACCTGGCGAAAGAGATTCATGGCTTTCACCGCGGAGACGGCACTGGCTTCACATTCCGCGACCGATCCGGGATAATCCGCTTCCAGCTGCGGGTCCGCCGCGAATTTCTCGAAGACGAGTTTCCCGTACTTTCTGTCCAGTGGAATCTCTTTTACTTCCGGTTCACCGCTTATGGCCGGATTCTGATCCGCCGCCCGGCTGATATCCCCGGAACCGGCCAGGAGAAGCGTTACGGTGAAGAGGATTGCAGTCATAAGAACGATTTTTTTATCCCGATCTTTGAAGCGCATGGCCATCATTTCCTCCCGTTTTTTATATCGGCACTTATTCATGGATGAAACGCCCTGTCAAGGGCGATTATACGCTGTCCGTTTCCTTGTCCGGCAGGTCGGCGTCATCATCGCAAAAACGCCGTTCCGGGATCGGGTCCTCAATGACCGTATCGCTGAAGGTACTTTGTGGAGAACCGTTCAGCGGGAAATCCCACGTTGAATTTCCGGTAGGGGAGATCGATGAGCCAGGGAGAGGCATGATCCCTCTGGTGATCGTAGGTGTAGAAGTCCGTTTCGTAGTGGGACAGAAGATCGAGCATTTGCCCGTCTCCGTATCCGTAGAAGTAGTTCTGGGTGGTTTTCCAGAGCCTGCCCCGCAGGTCGTAGGCATCGGCCAGACCGCTTTTCCAGCAGCCGCCCAGGACCCAGAGAATTTTCTTGCTGTAGAGTCCGCAGTCACTGGGTGTTTTCGGCGTGGCCTCGATGACGTAAACCTGGGGCCACAGTCTCCAGTACATACGGGGAAATTTTTCGCCGACCGTGGTCGGGTGCCGCCGTTGGGCCGCCCTGTTTTCCGTGATGAAGTCGGTGGAAAAAAGCGTGGTCAATTTGGGCTGGACGTTGATCAGTTTCCAGTGCCATCGGGCGACGGGCACGTCCAGGGTCCGGAAATCGCCGATGGAGGAGTCGGAACCGACAAAGGAATCGAAGCGCTGGCCGCTCGTCACGCGGCGGATTCTCCTCATCATGGGAATGTAGGTGAATGAATCGTCCAGCCGGTTCTGATCGTTGTAGCGGTACGTCAGGTTGCCGTACCCCTGCAGGTCGGCGGGTGTCTGCACGTACACCAGTTCCTTGAAAAAAATGTCGTTCATTCTTGAATCGTAGGTCGGTTTCGGAGCGAGAATTTCCCTGCTCGTCAGAAAAATCCGATCCCAGGACATTTCCACGACCCGTTCCTGTTTGCCCTTCGATCCGATGAAGAGCATGTTCACCCAGTCATGGGTAAAGTCGTCGCCGTCGTAAACATGGACCTGGTTATACCAGGCTTTCAGTCCCGCGTCGGGATCCTGTTCCATCAAATCGGGGAAAGGTTCTCCTCCCGGCCACCAGGCGCCGGTTGTGGTTTTCAGGTTTCCGTCGAAAGCGATAACGGCCTTCCCCCGGTTCGCCTTGGTGACCGCCCCGTAAACTTTCGGCACCGGCCAGGGCTTGTAATCGGCGATGACCAGTTCCATGCCTTTTTTGACCATGTTGTAGATGCCGGGGCTGGTCAGGGCAATCAGTTCTTTTTTGATCCCCTCGACATTCTTTTTTGTGACGACCATGCCGACTTTGATTTTCCGATTGGTGATCCTTTCGATTTCTCCTGTCGGAATGCTACGGGGCATGCCGTCGAAATCGAATTTTTCCGGATACTTTTCGAAGCCCGTGTAGCCCGGAACCTTTGCCTGCTGGTCCGTCAGGGCGAATGCCGGTGCGATGCAACTCAGACAAAGAAACGGAATAAGGACGAGCATCATCCTCAAAGGCAACGCTGTCTTTCCCTTCATAAACGATTCCTCCGGTGTTTTTGGATAGCTGTCTAAGCGTTTCAACCTCGGGTGAAATCCCCTCGGAAATCTCGTTTTCGGTGCGGATTTCCCGTAAAAAGCAGGAAAACCATGCTAAAATTCATGAATCTTTCCGGAAATGCCGCTTGCCGCTCCGGGGCATCGCTTTGATCCTGCTCGGGAATGATGAACCTGTAAAAAAACCGGAAAATGATCGACTTGTCATTCCGGGTTCTTCGATGCGTTCAAGGATAAACTTTCGATAAGGACATAGCATGACAAGAGATTTTCCGGCGCCTGCACTCTTTGGGAGGACAGAAACGGACTTTTACAAGGGCGTCAGGATTCCTTTTTTGCCAGCGGGACGATTTCACTCTCTTTCAGGATTTTCAGCACTTTACCGAAGAGCAGGACATCCTGCCCCTCCGTTTCATCGAAAGTGACTTCGTCTCCCGGCTTCACGGTTTTTACGGCGCCTCCGATGGAAATCACCTTTCCCCGCCCCTCCACAAGGATTCCTCTCTGAACTTTGAGTGCATCCGACTTAATCACGGGTTCAACGACAACCTTGTCCTCGGATTCGCCGCTTTCTCCGCGGGCCATCTGATTTTCCGAATTCAATGTTTTTCCTCCTTGAAATTAGGTTCCAATGCCCTCCGGGGTATCTTCATTCCCGGTTCTCGCCGTTTTCCCGGTGGAAACGGTTCTTTCCCGCGTCAATATGGCCGACGTTTTTCCCTAAGTCAAGGCCGAATTGTTTCGTTTCACGGAGCCGGTTGAACCCCGGTGCCGATTCGTATATATTGCCGGGAAATCGTTTGTTTCGGAGTGATGCCATGGCTTGGGCTGTTCTTGCTTTTCTGGTCTTCCTGTTCCTGATTCTGTTTACGGGTTGGCGGAGTAACGGGAAGATTCCCCCGGAATTTGCCGATCTGGCGAACGATCCGGGAATTACGCTCAAACGGGCCGGATATTCCCGAAGGTCTGCCGGTCCTGCGTCTCCCTTTATGTACGGACCCTGTTTCGAAGGAATCTGGCGGGATGTGCCGGTGGTCGTCTCGACGGTGATCGATGAGGAGAAAACCGTTTTGGGAAGGCGCCTGGCCTTCTCTTTTATCCGGCCTCTGCATCTGGCCCTCTTTTGTGCTTTCGACATCGATGCCTTTTCATCGGCACCCGTTGCCGATGAGTACCGGGATGTCTACCTGAAGCGGATCGACACGGGTGTGGCGGACCTGAAAGCCTGGGCGAAGGAGGGGAACCAAGCCGGGATGCTTCTGCTGGCGGGCGATGTGGCGGTCCGCCTGCAGCGATTGACGGGTCACGTCAAAGCGATCAATCAGCACGTCGGCGCGAACCTTCCCGGTTTACGCCGGGCGGGCTTTATGATAAATGATCATGAAGTGGTTCTTTTTGTGACGGAGCCGTCCCTGCTGACGCGGGAACTCGTCGACGACGCCTGCCAGCTTTCCCAGGCCCTTTCCGGTTTCGGATACGGTGCTCCCGGCGAGTCGAAAAGGCCGGAAGGGTTGTTTTGCAGGAGGGTCGCGATTTTTTTGGCAATCGCCTTGATCGGATTCATCCTGGGAATCATGATCCTGAAGTTGCTTCAACGAGAAGGGGCGCCGTATTTTGGGGGCTGGGAAGAAAAACAACCAAACCGGACTTTTTACGAAGCCGTCAAAAAAAGTGCCGCCTGGGGTTATTCGCTGCAGGAGATAAGATATGAAAATTGCCAGAGTCGAAGAAATGCGGTCTATGGACCGTTTTGCCATTGAAAAATTGAACATTCCCGAGGAAATCCTGATGGAAAATGCCGGTCAGGCATCGTCTTTCATCCTGAACCGGGAGATCGGTATACGGGGGAAAAAGATCGTCGTTCTGTGCGGAGGGGGAAACAACGGCGGAGACGGGTTCGTCGTGGCCCGGAAAATTTATTCCGACGGGGGCAGGGCGAAGGTCTTTGTCCTCGGCGATCCCGATAAGTACAAAGGGGCGGCAAAGACAAACTACCGGATCATCTCCGGCCTGCCGATCGACATGGAACCGGTGAATTCCGT
>JAGVTI010000112.1 GCA_019136935.1 Deltaproteobacteria bacterium | reverse complement strand
ACCTTCAAACCTTTCCTGATCGCCGCCGCCCTGGAGGAAAAGGTGATCCGGGAAAAAGACCGTGTGTTCTGTGAAAACGGCAGTTACCGGGTAGCCAATCGTGTGATTCACGAAGCCCAGCGGAAACGCCGCGGCACCCTGTCCATCCGGGAAGTCGTCAAGTATTCAAGCAACATCGGTTGCGTCAAGGTGTCGGAAAAACTCGGGAAGGAAAAATTTTACGAATATATCCGGGCCTTCGGCTTCGGGAGCAAAACCGGCATCGATTTGCCGGGTGAATCGTCGGGCCTGCTGAGACCCGTCTCCGCCTGGACCCGTGTCGACACGTCGACCATTGCTTTCGGCCAGGGAATTTCCGTTACCGCCGTCCAGCTTCTGACCGCAATGTCCGCTATCGCCAACCACGGTGTCCTCATGAAGCCCTATATCGTCCAAGCCCTGACGGACAAGAAAGGACGGATCATCGAGCAATATTCGCCGACGGTGGTCCGCAACGTCATATCACCCGAAACGGCCAGGACGATGACCTCCATCCTGACGAGCGTCGTCCAGGACGAAGACGGCACCGGGAAGAATGCCCGCATCGCCCATCTCAATGTCGCCGGGAAGACGGGCACATCGCAGAAATTCGATTTCAGCCGGGGCGTTTATTCCTCGGAAAAGGTACGAACCTCCTTCCTGGGATTTGTCCCCGCGGAAAATCCCCAGATCGCCATCCTGGTCACTCTGGATGAACCGCAGCGGGACAAATGGGGGGGGGTCGCGGCGGCACCGGTTTTCAAGAAAATCGGGGAACAGATGCTGACCTGTTTTAAATCCTACATCAAGGATCCGTCCCTCTTTATCCAGGAAGAAAACATCTTCCCCGACCCGCCCAAGGTAAAGCTCGTTTCCGCAACCCAGATCGTTCCCGAGACCACGGAACAGATGGAGGAAATGGAGATGGAAGACGAATCGACCATCCCAAATTTTCAGGGCATGACCGTAAGAGAAGTCTTGAAGAAATCAAGAGAAAGAGGTATTGAGCTGAAAATTAACGGATCCGGCTGGGCCGTTTCGCAGGTGCCCCAGGCCGGCGTCCCGATTCGTTCTCATCCATTCTGCGTGGTTTCTTTCAAAACGGAACGTGAGTGAGGCAATACCCGAAACCTTCGTCCGGTGTTGACGGTCACCCGGGGAATTCTCTGCAGATCCCGGGGCGGAAAAACTTCCGGACCAATCGATCCTTCAGGAACTGTTTTTGCCGCACCGGAAGGTGAAAGACAGGCTGCACCGATGCACCAGAATATGGATACTTTCAAGGAAGGGAAATGGACATCTCCGAAGTCGTCAAAGATCTTCATCTCATCAGCGCTACAGGAGCGCTTTCCGGGGAAGTATCGTCCGTCTGCTACCATTCGGGGGACTGTGAAGAAAACAGCCTGTTTGTCGCCGTCTCCGGCCTGAATGCGGACGGACACGGCTTCATCGGCGATGCGATCCGCCGGGGCGCCCGCTGGATCATCCATGAAAAGCCCTTTTCCCCCCCCGAAAACATCACCGCCCTGAAAGTTCCCGACAGCCGCAGAGCCCTGGGTATCGCGGGCAGGAATTTCTATGACAATCCCTCCTCCGAGCTGTGCCTGATCGGCGTCACCGGAACGAATGGAAAAACGACCGTGACGTATCTCCTGGAATCGATCATTGCCGCCGCCGGATCTTCCCCGGGTGTCCTGGGAACGGTTAATTACCGCTATGGCGGGAAAACGTTCCCCGCGCCGAACACCACGCCGGAATCGCTGGAGTTCCAGAAAATACTGAGAAGAATGGTCGGTGAAGGGGTGACGCACTGCATCTCCGAGGTCTCTTCCCACGCTCTCGATCTCGGCCGGGTGGACGACTGCGATTTCGACGTCGCCATCTTCACGAACCTCTCCCAGGACCATCTCGACTACCACCTGACGATGGAGCGGTATTACGAAGCGAAACGGCGCCTCTTCCGGGAGCTGCTGCCGAAAAGCCCCAAAGGAAACCGCCGGCGCATGGTCATCAACGGCGACGACCCCTGGGGCAGGAGATTGCTGAAAGAAACCGGCGGCGGACTGACCTTCGGACTGGGCGCGGGCCATGATGTGCGGGCGGACGACATTAAAATCAGTTTGGAAGGGATCGAGGCACGGGTCCTCGTCCCGGACGGAATATTGCATATCGCCTCTTCCCTGATCGGCCGTTTCAACCTCTACAATATTCTGGCGGCCATTGCCGGCGCCATCGCCGCCGGAATCGACCCGTCAGGAATCGAAGAGGGGATCCGCCGGATGAAGGGAGTGCCGGGACGGATGGAAAAGGTCAGCAAGCCCGGCGAACCCCATGTTTTTGTCGATTACGCCCATACGGACGACGCCTTGAAAAAGGCAATCGAAAACCTGTCGGGATTCGGCGGCAATCGCATCGTGACCGTCTTCGGCTGCGGAGGCGACCGGGACCGGGGGAAAAGGCCCATTATGGGATCCGTTGCCGCTTCGCTCAGCAACACGGTGATCGTCACCTCCGACAATCCGCGTTCCGAGGACCCCCTGGCGATCATCGGACAGATCGAGGAGGGGATCCGCCGTGAAAAAATCCGGGAAGTCGCGCCGGCGGAACTGTTTCCCCCGCCGCAAGACAAGGTGTACTGCATCATCCCGGACCGTAAAACGGCCGTCGAAACGGCCGTCATGACGGCACGGCCGGCGGATATCGTCCTGATCGCCGGAAAAGGCCACGAAGATTACCAGATCGTCGGCAAGGAACGCTTTTTCTTCGACGACCGGATCGTCGCCCGGGAAAGTCTGGCCAGGCGTTCAGGAGGTCTCGCATGACCGGGCGTCCATCACCCTGCCTGACCATCGCCGATATCGCGGACGCAACGGGGGGAACGCTCCTGCGGGGATCCATGAACGAAAAGATATACGGCGTTTCGACGGACACGAGGGACCTCCGGACGGGCAACCTCTTCATCCCCCTGCGGGGACCGAATTTCGACGGTCACGATTTCATTGCCGGGGCGGTTGACCGCGGCGCCCGGGCTTTCCTGGCCGAACGGAGGAAACGGGGCGGCATCCCCGCCTTCTCCGGCGAGATCGCCTGGATCGAGGTCGGCGATACCCTCGCCGCCCTGGGAGACATCGCCCGCTGCTGGCGGAAACGATTCGAAAATCCGGTGATCGCCGTAACGGGATCGGCGGGGAAGACCACCACCAAAGAAATGATCGCATCGATCTGTTCGCTGGACCGGAACATTCTGAAAACGGAGGGAAACTTCAACAACCTCGTCGGCCTCCCCCTGACGCTGCTCAAACTGAGGGACGGAATCGATCTGGCCATCGTTGAACTGGGAACGAACGCCCCCGGAGAGATCGAGCGCCTGGCCCGCCTGGCCGGGCCGTCGATCGGCGTCATCACCTGCATCGGGCCGGCCCACCTGGAAGGACTCGGCACGGTAACCGATGTCCGGGAAGAGAAGGGAAAGCTGTTCGAAGTCATGGCCGGGGAGGGTATCGCCGTCCTGAACCTGGACGACCCGGAAATCGCCGTTCTTGCCGGCCGGTGGAAGGGAAGGCGGATCACCTGCTCCCTATCCGGCCCGGCCGACATCACGGCGGAAAACATCCGGCCGGCCGATGGATGGAAAACGGCCTTTACGCTCCATATCCGGGGAATCCGTGAGGACGTCGTGCTGGCCGCCCCCGGTCTCCACAATGTCCGCAATGCCCTGGCCGCGGCAGGCGCCGCATCGGCCGCCGGATGCGATCCGGGAGTGATCGCCCGCGGGCTGAACGCGGTCCGGCCGGTCACCGGCAGGATGGAGATCGAAGCGTTGGGCAACGGCGCCCACCTCATCCACGACGCCTACAATGCAAACCCTCTGTCCGTCGCAGAAGCCCTGAACACACTGGTCAATCTATCCGGCGACGGCAGGCGAATCGTGATTCTGGGGGATATGCTGGAATTGGGTGGGAAAGCGCCTCATTTTCATGGGGAAATCGGCCGGAAACTCGGCCGGTCGGGCATCGATACCCTGTTCCTGAAAGGGGAATTTGCCCGTTTGACGGCGGAAGCGGCCGTCGAGGCGGGAATGGACCGGGGCCGTATCTTCCTCTTCGACGGGCCGGACGATGCGATACCCCTGCTGAGAGAGGTCAAGCAAGGAAACGCCTGGATTCTCCTGAAGGGGTCACGCAAGATGAACCTGGATGAGCTGATCCCGGGAATCCGGCTCCTCTGGGAGAGGCAAAACGATTTAAAATAAACTATCACAAGAAAGAGGCTTCATGCTCTATCATCTGTTATATCCGTTACATACGACGTTTTCTTCCTTCAACGTCTTTCGATACATCACCTTCCGGACGATTTATGCCGCCATTACGGCCCTGATCATCTGTTTCATCGTCGGCCCCTGGCTGATCCGCAAACTCCGGAGCCTCAAGGTGGGGCAGTCCATCCGGGAAGACGGGCCCCAGAGCCACCTTTCCAAAGAGGGCACACCGACCATGGGAGGCATTCTCATCATCTTCGCCGTCGTCATTTCGACGCTCCTGTGGTCGAACCTGACCGTCGCCTACGTCTGGCTGGTCATCCTCGTCCTGGTCGGTTACGGAATCATCGGCTTCTTCGATGACTACGGGAAACTCGTCAGCAAAAGCAGCCGGGGCGTGCCGGGAAAAGTCCGCCTGGCGGGTGAAATCATCATCGCGTTTTTCGTCAGCGTCGTGATCTACGTCCGGCCGGAATTCAGCCACATGGTCACGATTCCCTTCTTCAAAACCGTCCTGCCGGATATCGGTATTTTCTATATCTTCCTGACAACCTTCATCATCGTCGGCGCGGCCAACGCCGTCAACCTGACGGACGGTCTGGACGGCCTGGCCCTCGGCCCGGCCATCACCTGCTTCATGACCTATCTCCTTTTTGCCTATTTCGCGGGGAACATCAAGATCGCTCACTATCTTCAGATTCCCTTCGTCCCGGGAGCCGGAGAACTGACCATTTTCTGCGGGGCCATCGTCGGCGCCGGAATCGGGTTCCTGTGGTACAACGCCTATCCCGCCCAGGTGTTCATGGGAGATGTCGGTTCCCTCTCCCTGGGAGGCGCCCTGGGGACCCTGGCAATCCTGACCAAGCAGGAAATCCTTCTCGCCATCGTCGGCGGGATTTTCGTCCTGGAAACTTTTTCGGTCATCTTCCAGGTCGGCTGGTTTAAAATCACCAAGGGCAAGCGGATCTTCCGGATGGCCCCCATCCATCATCATTTCGAACTGAAGGGATGGGCCGAACCCAAGGTCATCGTCCGCTTCTGGATCATTTCCATCTTACTGGCCCTCGTGGCCATCAGTACGTTAAAACTGCGTTAAAGGAAACGGCATGGATATTTCCGGACAGAACATACTCATCATCGGCCTGGGCAAAACCGGCATCGTCGCCGCCCGCTTTCTGGCGAAACGGAAGGCGAAGGTCGTCGTAACGGACCAGAAACCCAGAAACGAAATCGTCGATACCCTGGCTGAAATACGAAACGAGGGGATCCCGATCGACATCGCTCCCTACGATATTTCAGCGCTTCACGGCATCGACATGGTCATTCCCTCCCCGGGGGTTCCCCCTCACGACGTTGTGCTGTCGGCAGCGGTGAATAAAAGCATCCCCGTTCACAGCGAACTGGAAATCGCCTGCCGCTACCTCAGGCCGCCCATGGTCGCCATCACGGGGACGAACGGCAAAACGACCACGACGACCCTCACGGGGCGGCTCCTCGCCGATGCGGGCAAGAAGGTCTTCGTCGGCGGTAATATCGGCATTCCCCTGATCCGGTACTGCGACGGCCCCCAGGAGGAGGATTTCGTCGTCGTCGAGGTCAGCAGTTTCCAGCTCCAGTGGGTGACGGCGTTTCACGCCCACTGCGCCGCCCTTCTGAATACGACCTGCGATCACGTGAACTACCACGGGAGCTTCGCCGCTTATCAGGAAGCCAAGGAAAGGATCTTCCTCAACCAGGACGAAAGCGACCGGGCCATTCTCAACGCCGACGAAGGCTACAGCCTGGAGCTCTCGCAGCGGCTGAAGGCGAAGACCCTCTTTTTCAGTTCCACCCGCGACGTCGCGCCGGGCTTCTCCATCCGTTCCGGCAGGCTCGTCCTGTCCGGTTTCGGGAAAGACGACGAGGCCTATCCCCTGGACATGATCAAAATCCCGGGGCTTCACAACATCGAAAATGTCATGACGGCGATCCTGGCCGCCCGGATCTGCGGCTGCCAACCGGATCGGATCATCCAAACGGTTTCCGGGTTCCGGGGCATTGCCCACCGCATCGAATTTGTCGAGGAGAAACAGGGGGTCGCCTATTACGATGATTCCAAGGGAACCAACGTGGGCGCCGTCATCCGGGCCCTGGAAACCTTCCGCAACCCCGTGATCCTGCTTTTGGGGGGACGGGACAAGGACGGGGATTTTGAATCCCTGGCGCCGCTCATCAAGGAGCGTGTCAAGACGCTGATCCTCTTCGGCGAAGCCCGGGAACGGATCCGCGAAAAGCTTGAGGACCTGGTGGAAACGGAGCTCCGCCCCACCCTGCGGGCGGCCGTCGCGGCGGCCCGGAACCGGGCGCAGAAGGGCGACGTCGTTCTGCTTTCACCTGGTTGCGCCAGTTTCGACGAGTTTACGGATTACAAGGAACGGGGAAACTTCTTTCAGACCATGGTAAAAGCATTCTAAAATGGAATCGTTGCCCATCGCCCAGAACAGACAGGATTTTCTGCTGATGATCGCCACCCTGATTTTGGTTACGATCGGAACGGTGATGATTTACAGCTCCAGTGCGATCATCGCGATGGACCGCTATCAGGACGGCCAGTACTTTCTGAAAAGGCAGGCTGTCTTCGTCGCCCTGGGGCTCGGCCTGATGTATTGTCTTTCCCGCCTGCCCTACCAGAAGCTGAAGATGGTCGCATACCCGGCCATCGCCGTTTCCTTTGTCATGCTTCTGCTTTTATTCGTCCCTGCCCTGGGAAAGCGGGTCGGCGGCGCCACCCGGTGGCTGAACCTGGGTTTCATCGCCTTTCAGGTCGGCGAATGGGTCAAGGTTTCCGTCGTCCTGTTCCTGGCCTTTTTCCTGGCGAGGAAAAAACCGTATGTCAAGGAGATCGTCCGGGGCATTCTGACGCCCCTGGTCATCACGGCGTGCCTGATGGGCCTGATCATCCTCCAGCCCGATTTCGGCACCACCGCCATCATTGCCGTGACGACCATGATCATGCTCTACCTGGCCGGTGCGAGAATCGCCCATCTCCTGGGACTGGCGGCCATGTTCGCACCCTTTGCGGTCTGGGCGCTCTGCCGTGGATACCGCTGGGAACGCCTGATGGCCTTTCTCAATCCCTGGAAAGACCCCCACGGGTCCGGTTTCCAGATCATCCAGTCCATGATCGCCTTCGGCTCCGGCGGACCCTTCGGCGTCGGTGTGGGAGACGGCATGCAGAAGCTGTTCTACCTGCCGGAGCCTCACACGGACTTCATCCTGTCCGTGATTGCGGAGGAAAGCGGCTTCGTCGGCGTGTCCGTCGTCATTCTCCTGTACACGGTTTTCATTCTCCGGGGCTTCATGGTTTCCTTCAAGGCGCCCGATCTCTTCGGGATGCTCCTTGCCGCGGGGCTCACGATTCTGATTTCCATGCAGGTGTTCATCAATATCGCCGGGGTTATGGGACTGATTCCCCTGAAAGGGCTCACCCTGCCCTTTTTAAGCTACGGAGGAACGTCCCTGATGATGAGCCTCGCTGCAGTGGGGGTGCTGTTGAACATTTCCTCCCAGGAGACATGAGGTGAAACGAAGATGAAAATGATCATTGCCGGCGGAGGAACGGGAGGGCATCTCTTTCCGGGTATCGCCGTTGCAGAAGAATGGATGAAGCGGAACCGGGAAAACCGGGTCCTTTTCGTCGGGACGGAACGGGGCATCGAAAAACGGGTTCTGCCCGGCCTCGGCTTCGATCTGGCCCTGATCGACGTGGCCGGGATCAAGGGCAAGGGATTGACGGGCAAGATCGGCGCCGTCGCGAAACTCCCCCGGAGTTTCCTGCAGTCGGGAAAGATCATCCGGGCCTTCAAGCCCGACCTGGTCCTGGGTGTAGGCGGCTACGCCTCGGGACCGGCGGTGTTGACCGCCCACCTGATGGGACTGAAAACCGCCGTTGCGGAACAGAACGCCTTTCCCGGCATGACAAACCGGATATTGAGTCACTTCGTCGACAAAATATTCGTCACCTTTCCCGAATCGGCGAAGTTCTTCCCCGGGGGGAAAAGCCTGTACACGGGCAACCCCATCCGGGCGGCTTTCTCGTCGGCACCGGCAGAGCCGGAGGAAAACGGGGCGGACCGGAAGTTCAACCTGCTGATTTTCGGCGGCAGCCAGGGGGCGCGGGCCATCAACCAGGCGGCCCTGGCGGCCCTCGATCACCTTGCGGAAATCAAAGGGCGGCTTCACATCATCCATCAGACGGGAGCACAGGACCTGGATGAGGTGAGCGGCGCCTACCAAAACAGAGGATTCGATGCGGAGGTGCATTCTTTCATCATGGACATGCCCAGGATCTACGGCAGGGCAAACCTCCTCGTCTGCCGGGCGGGGGCGACGTCCATCGCCGAACTGACGGCAAGCGGCAGGGCTTCCATCCTGATCCCCTACCCCTATGCCGCCAGCGATCACCAGACGAAAAATGCCGAAGTCCTCGTCCAGGGCGGGGCGGCGGAAATGATCCCCGAGAGCCGGCTGTCGGGAGAGAAACTTGCGGAAACCATTCTCACCCTTTACCGGGATCCCGGCCGGATTTCCCGAATGGAAGCGTGTTCCCGCAAGCTTGCCCGGATCCGGGCGGCCTCGCAGATTGTCGATGAATGTTTTTCTCTCGTCGATAAGAAACGGGGATCATGATATAAAACCACGGGGCAGCAGGCCGTGCCTGCTCCCCGGACAAAAACAGACAACAGGTGAAATTTACATGATAAAATATGATCCAGTACAGGTGATGCAGAAAAAGATCAAATGCATCCATTTCGTGGGAATCGGCGGCATCGGGATGAGCGGCATCGCGGAGGTCCTGCTCAATCTCAAATATACCGTAACCGGGTCCGATCTCAACACGACCGATACGACCGAACGCCTCCGCAACCTCGGCGCCGGCATCTTCCAGGGCCACCTGTCGTCCCACATCGGGAACGCCGACGTCGTCGTCACCTCCACGGCCGTCCGGCCGGACAATCCCGAGGTGCAGGAGGCCCATCGGCGCGGCATCCCGGTCATTCCCCGGGCCGAAATGCTGGCGGAGCTGCTCAAGATGAAATTCTCCGTCGCCGTTTCCGGCAGTCACGGAAAAACGACGACCACCTCCATGATCTCGACGATTCTCGCCCACGGGAAATTGGACCCGACCATGGTCATCGGGGGGAAACTCGGAAGCATCGGCAGCAATGCGAAACTGGGAAACGGCGCCATTATCGTGGCCGAAGCGGATGAAAGCGACGGCTCCTTCTTAAAACTGAGCCCGAACCTGGCGATCATCACCAATATCGACCGGGAGCACCTGGATTACTACCGCGGCATCGACGACATCAAGGACGCCTTTCTGCGGTTCGCCAACAGCGTCCCCTTTTACGGAATCACGGTCCTGTGCACGGACAACGAACACATCCGGGAAATCCTCCCGCAGATCAAGCGGAAGGTCCTGACTTACGGTCTGACCGGCCCCGCCGACTACCGGGCGGAAGACATCCGGCCGGAGCAGCCGGGCAACCGGTTCACGGTCATCGAAAAAGGCGTGCTCCTGGGAGAAGTGGTCCTGAACGTCCCCGGCCGTTTCAATGTCGTCAACGCCCTGGCGGCCATCGCCGTGGCCAGGGAATTCAACCTCCCCTTCGAGGCCATCCGCGACGGCATTGCCCTGTTCACGGGAGCCCAGCGGCGGCTGGAAGTCAAAGCCATCCTGAACGGGATCACCATTGTCGACGACTACGGCCACCATCCCACGGAGATCCGGGAGACCCTGCGTGCGGCAAAACAGGCTTGGCAGGACCGCCTGATCGTGGTTTTTCAGCCCCACCGTTTCAGCCGGACCCAGGCGCTCCTGCCCGAATTCATCCAGGCATTCGGCGATGCGGATGACCTGATCCTGGCCGACATCTACCCCGCCGGGGAAGACCCCATCGAGGGCGTCTCCTCCCTGGCTCTCCGGGACAGCCTGGCTGAAGGGGGGCAGAGAAACGTGATTTATATTCCCGCTTTCGACGACATCGTGGACCATCTTCTGTCCGTTGCCCGTCCGACGGATGTCGTGGTCACACTTGGGGCGGGTAACGTCTGGAAAATCGGGGAAGCCCTGGCCATCCGCCTGAAGGACACGATCCGGGAAGGAAGATAATCGGGATGAACGCCATGGATCAGCAAATCGCCGGACCCGACTGGGAAGCCCTTTTCCCCGGCGCCGTTTATTTCGACGAACCGGCCGGCGCCCATACCTCCATGGGGGTGGGCGGCAAGATCGATACGCTGCTGTACCCGGAATCCATCCGCGATCTCGGCGGGATGATCCGCCTGCTCAGCCGCCACGGCATTCCTTATGCCGTTGTCGGGAACTGGACGAACCTCATCATCACCGATAAAGGATGCCGGGGTGCCCTCATCTGCACAAAGAATCTGAACCGGATCAGGATGCTGCCCTCGGAGAGCGCGGTGAGGGACGTTCGCGCCGAAGCCGGCGTTTCCCTGCCGGAGCTGGTCGCCTTCACGGTCAGGGAAAATTTAACGGGCTTCGAATTCTGCGCCGGCATCCCCGGCAGCGTCGGCGGAGGCATCCGGATGAATGCCGGCGCCTACGGCCACAGCATTTCCGAATCCGTCGCGGCGGTCACCCTGATGGACCCGACGGGAAAAACCGAAACCCGGAAGATCGATCAACTGCGTTTCGAATACCGGAATTTTCACCTGCCGCAGGGGAAGACGATTATCGAGGCCTCATTCCGCCTCCGGGAGGATCCGGAAAAGCAGGTCGGCGACAGGGTGCGGCAGATCATCGCGGAGAGGCGGGACAAGCATCCCCTTCAGTACAAAAACGCCGGTTCCATCTTCAAAAATCCAAAGGACCGGCCGGCGGGACGGCTGATCGAAGAGGCCGGTCTGAAAGGCTTTGCGATCGGCGACGCCATGGTATCGGAAAAACACGGGAATTTTATCGTCAATCGGGGACGGGCCACGTCCGGCGACGTCCTGGCCCTGATCCGCTATGTCCAGGAACGGGTCCTCCGGGAAAAAGGAACGGACCTGGAGTTGGAAGTCAAGATTGTGGGAGAGAGATAGCCGATGAGAAAGGTGTCCCAATCGGCCCTGCGGGTGAGAAAAAACCGTTTTCAGAGATATTTCCGTTATTTCCTCCGGGATTTCGCGGTCTGTACCCTGATCCTGGGCACCGTCTTGCTGCTTACCTCCACCCTGATTTACCTTTACAGCTATCTTTTAAGCGATCCCTATTTCCAGATCCGGGAAACGGTCGTCCGGGGCTGCCGGGAGGTGACGGAACGGGAGGTGCTGATCCTGGCGTCGCTTTACCCCGGGCAGAACCTGTTTTCCGTCAGGACGGAAAAAATCGCCCGGAGGATAGAAGGCAACCCCTGGATCCAGGAAGCCCATGTCGGCCGGGAGCTTCCGGATCGGCTCATCATGGAAATCCGGGAACGGGTGCCCCTGGCCCTGGTTGAAAAAAAGCAACTCCTCCAGATCGTTGACCGGAACGGAACCATTTTCAAAAAACTCGGACGGGAGGACAATCCCGATCTGCCCGTCCTGACGGGATGCTACAAGGACGGGATTCTGCAGGAGAAACTGTTCAAAAAATCGCTTGAACTCCTGACGTATTTATCCGATACAAAGCAGGCGCCGATTTCCTGTGAAAACCTCTCGGAAATCCATTCAGACGAGATTTTCGGCCTGTCCCTGATCACCGACACGGGGATGTGCCTGGTTCTGGGTTTCGACGATTACGTGAACAAGCTTCGGGCATTGCCGGCCGTTCTCGAGGGCCTGGAAAAGAAAAATGTCGATATGGCCCTGCTCCACATCGATCTGCGCGATCCCGCCAAGATCACCGTCCAGAGCAAGGTCAAAAACGTTCCCCCGAAAACCCCTTCCGAGGGCAAAGAATACAGGACATGACCTGTTCCGATACGAACTGAAATATAAAAGGGAAATGCAACGCAAGGGAAAGGCAAACAAAAATGGCAAAAAAGACTAATCTGATCGCCGGCTTAGACGTTGGAACCACCAAGACATCGGTATTGGTCTGTGAAATGACGGAAAACGGTATCGACATTATCGGCTTCGGATCGACTCCGTCCGACGGACTCCGCAAGGGTGTCGTGGTGAATATTGAAAACACCGTCGATTCCATAAAAGGAGCCGTCGATGAAGCGGAGCACATGTCGGGCTGCGCCATCCGTTCCGTTTACGTAGGGGTTTCCGGAGGGCACATCAAGGGACAGAACAGCCTCGGGATTGTCGGCATCAAGGGCGGAGAAGTGACCCGTGAGGATGTCCAGCGTGCCGTCGAAGCGGCCAAGGCCGTCAATATCCCGACGGACCGGGAAATACTCCATGTCCTGCCCCAGAGCTTCATGATCGACGACCAGGACGGAATCAAGGATCCCGTCGGCATGACCGGTGTCCGCCTGGAATCGAAGGTCCATATTGTCACGGGCAGCGTGACCTCCATCCAGAACATCGTCAAGTCCGTCAACCGCGTGGGTCTCGAAATCAACGAAATCGTCCTGGAACACATCGCGGCGGCCGAAGCCGTCCTCAGCCAGGATGAAAAAGACCTGGGCGTCGTCCTTCTGGACATCGGCGGCGGCACGACGAACATCGTCGTCTACTACGAAGGCACCATCCGGGCCACCGCCGTCGTCCCCGTCGGGGGAAACTACATCACCAGCGATATCTCGACGGGACTCCGTACTCCGGCAGGGGAAGCGGAACGGATCAAAATCCAGCACGGCTGTTCCTACGGTCCCCTGATCCCGAGGGAGGAAACGATCCAGGTCCCCAGTGTCGGCGGACGCGAACCCCGGGAAGTTTCACGGCAGATACTGGGACGGATCATCGAGGCGAGAATGGAGGAAATCCTGAGCCTGGCCTACAAGGAAATCTCCAAATCAGGTTATGAGGACCTGCTCGCCGCGGGTACCGTTCTGACGGGTGGAACGGCCATGATGGCGGGAATCACCGAATTGGCGGAACAGACTCTGAACATGCCCGTCAGGAGGGCTTTTCCCCAGAAACTCGGGGGACTCAGCGAAAAGATCGAGCATCCCATGTACTCAACCGGGGTCGGGCTGATTCTTTACGGCAGCAGGCACGCATCGAAACGGATGAGAAGCGGCACGGGAAATGCCTTAACAAGAACGTACAAGCGATTGAAAAACTGCCAACACGGACGCTCAATCCTTGAGAACATCGGCCTCCCCCGTCAAGATCCAGTTGGGAGGAGAGATAACGAAAGGTCTCGGAGCGGGATCCAATCCCGATATCGGCAGGCAGGCCGCCGACGAGTCCCGGGACATGATCCGGGACTATCTGGAAGGCGCGGACATGGTTTTCATCACCGCCGGTGAGGGCGGAGGAACGGGAACCGGCGGCTCCCCCGTCGTTGCGGAGATCGCCAAGGAAATCGGCGCCTTGACGGTCGCCATTGTCACCAAACCTTTTCCCTTCGAGGGGAAAAGAAGGATCCTTCAGGCCGAAGAAGGGATTCTTGCCCTCCGGAAAATCGTCGACACCCTGATCGTCGTCCCGAACCAGCGCCTCCTCAGCCTTGGCGGACGGAATCTCTCCTTCCCCGAGGCGTTCAAGAAAGTCGACGACATCCTGTACAATGCCGTGAAAGGGATCTCGGATCTGATCACCATCCCCGGATTGATCAACCTCGATTTCGCCGACGTGAAGTCCATCATGTCGGAGATGGGCCTCGCCCTTATGGGCACGGGCGTGGCAACCGGGGAGAACCGCGCCGTGGAAGCAGCCCAGAAGGCGATTTGCTCCCCCCTCCTGGAAGACAACAGCATTCAGGGCGCCCGGGGCGTGCTCCTCAACATCACCGGCGGGCCCGACATGACCCTGTACGAAATCAACGAAGCATCCTCCCTGATCCAGACGGAAGCCCACGAAGACGCCAACATCATCTTCGGCACCGTCGTGGACGAAAACATGTCGGAGGAGATCCGGGTTACGGTGATCGCAACGGGTTTCGAGGACAACACGAGAGGCGGCAAAAGCCTTTCCAGCCCTTCACCCTACGGAGGATACAAGAAGGAAAATCTGAGTATCCCGACGTTCATGCGCAAGGATAAATCCCTCGAATCGATGAGCAGCGTCAACCTGGGAGCGATCGACGAAAACAGCGACGTCGATTTCGAGATTCCGGCCTTTCTGAGAAGGCAGGCAGACTAGGGCGCCGCTTCAGGCAACCGGATGTCTGGTGCAACCCGTCATGTCATGGGCCTTGACCAAAAAAAATCAGGAACTCCTGGATCACGAAAGGGGTTTCCGGAAAAAGATCTGGGGGGAAGGCTTGACGATCTGTCTCGCCTATCCCCATTTCTATGGGACCGGCATGTCCAACCTCGGGTTCCAGACCGTTTACGCCCTGCTGAACGACCTGCCCTTCTGTCTCTGCGAACGGGTCTTTCTGCCGCAACCGGGGGATGAAGCCCGGTTCCGGGCGAAGGCGATCCCCCTGTTCAGCATGGAATCCCGGAAACCCCTGAACGAATTCGACTTCATCGCTTTTTCCATCCCCTTTGAAAACGATTATCCCAACGTCCTGAAAATCCTGGAGCTGGGCAGAATCCCCCTGCAAGCCGCGCACAGGACAAGGACGGATCCCCTGTGCCTGGCCGGCGGAATTTCAGTCACCTTGAATCCCGAACCCCTGGCCGATTTCGTGGACGCCTTTCTGATCGGCGAAGGGGAAGACCTCATTCCCGGATTCTTTGAAAAAATGAAGACCTCCCTCGAATCGGGCCTGGACCGGGAAGCCTGCCTGGAGGAGGCTCAACGGACGGTCGAGGGGGTCTACTGCCCCCGCTTCTATCCGGTCAGCTACACGGAAGATCAAACGATCCGGGACATGCATCCCCTCAAAGACGGCCTGCCCGCAAAAATCAAGCGCAAATGGGTGAAAAATCTCGACTCCTTCACGACGGATCAGGTCATTACCACAACCGGCACGGAATTCGGCGATCTGTTCATTACGGAAATCAGCCGGGGGTGCCGGCGGGGATGCCGTTTCTGCGCGGCGGGATTCGTTTACCGTCCGGTCCGCTACCGGCACCTGTCCACCCTGCTGCCATCGATCGAGGAGGGAATCGGGCAGGGAAAGAAAATCGGCCTGCTGGGGACGGCCATATCGGATCACCCGGAACTCCCGGAAATCTGCCGGGCGGTCCTCGACAGGCATGGCAGCCTCTCCCTGAGCTCCCTCCGGATCGACCGGATCACGCCGGAAATCGCCGCCCTGATCCGGGAAGCGGAAATCGACACCATTGCCCTGGCTCCCGAAGCGGGTTCGGAACGCCTGAGGGAGGTCATTCACAAGGGGATTTCCGACAGGCAGATTTTCGAGGCCCTGGAACGCCTCCTCGACGAGGACATCCTGAATCTCCGCCTGTACTTCCTGATCGGCCTGCCGACGGAGCGGGAAGAAGACATCGATGCCCTGATCCGGCTCGTCAAGCGGATCGGCCACCACGCCCGGGCCTATACGGAAGGCAGAAAGTCGCTCCGCCGCCTGACATTGAGCATCAACCAGTTCATCCCCAAGCCGCAGACCCCCTTCCAGTGGCATCCGCTGGAGGACATCCAGGTCGTCAACAAACGGCTCCGGAAAATCATCCAGGCCCTCAGGGGAGAACCCGCCGTCCGGATCCTTCACGACCTGCCGAAATGGAATTATGTCCAGGCCCTGCTGTCCCTGGGAGACCGCCGGGTCGGCGGGATTCTCTCCGCCGTCCACCGCCTGAACGGAAACTGGTCCCAGGCCTTGAAGCAAGTCCCCTTAAACGCCGATTTCTTCGTCTACCGGGCGAAACCTCTCGACGAGTTCCTGCCCTGGGATATCCTCGAAGGGGCGGCTTCCAGGACGCACCTGCGGGCGGAATATGAAAATGCGCTCGCACATCGCGACCGGCAGGAAAAAAACCACGCGGGAACCGGACAAGGAGAACCATATCATGGGAAATAGCGATCTCGGCAAAAACGAAGGAGGGAAAGCCTGTGGGTTCAACGCCGTCCTGGCCTACGCCACCGATACCGCCCAGAGGGGGATTCTGTTCGCCGATGCGTTGAGGATACGGGGCAATCAATACCTGAGGCACCTCTGGGACGGCCAGCCGCCGGTTTTGGCCTTTCCCTGCGAACTCGTCATGGACGGACGCAACCTGGAAAGGCCGGTCAACTACAGCCTGGTGCGCATCCTGGATCGGAGAACGGAAAAACGATCCGTCCCGGAATCCCCGGCCGGCCCGACGGCGGGAAAGGCGGCGGCGCGCCTGCCGGCGCGGCCGAGAAGGCCCTTCGTCATCATCGATCCCCGGGCGGGTCACGGGCCGGGCATCGGCGGATCGAAGACGGACTCCGAGATCGGGGTCGCCCTCGCTGCCGGGCATCCGGTCTACTTCGTTGTTTTTTCGGTCGATCCCGTTCCGGGGCAGACCATCGCCGACGTGGAACGGGCGGAGGTGCGGTTCATCGAAAAGGTCGCACTCCTCCACCCCGATGCGGGAAAGCCCGCGATCATCGGAAACTGCCAGGGCGGCTGGGCGGCGGCCCTGGTCAACGCCGACCGGCCGGATATCGTGGGCCCCGTGGTCATGAACGGCTCCCCCTTATCCTACTGGTCCGGCCCTTCCGGGAAGGATCCCCTGCGCTACCGGGGGGGACTGACGGGAGGACTCTGGTTGACATCCCTTATCAGCGACCTGGGCCAGGGGCTCTTCGACGGCGCCGTCCTGGTTGCCAACATGGAGGATCTCAATCCGGCCAACACCCTCTGGAAAAAGCATTACCACCTCTACGCGAACATTGATACGGAAACGGAACGCTACCTTGCCTTCGAAAAGTGGTGGGGCGGCTTCTTCATGATGACGGCCCAGGAGATGCGCTTTATCGTCCGCAGCCTTTTCGTGGGAGACAAGCTCGAAAACGGCACCCTGGTTCTCGACGACGGCAGGGGGATCAACCTCCGCCACATCCGGGAACCTCTCGTCATCTTTACCTCGGAGGGGGACAACATCACGCCCCCGCAACAGGCGCTCAACTGGCTCACGAAAGTCTACGACTCGGAGCGGGAAATCCGGAAAAACGGGCAGGTCATCGTCTACGTCATGCACAAGTCGATCGGCCACCTGGGAATATTCGTCTCCGCCGGTGTTGCCAGGAAGGAGCACCGGAAAATCATCGGAAGCGTCGAAATGATCGGTTACCTGGCGCCGGGACTCTACGAAATGATCATCACGCAGGAACCCTCGAAGCCGGGGCGCAGCGATTACCAGGTCCGCTTTGAAAAGCGCACCTTCGGGGATATCCTCGCCATCGGCGGCGGAAGCCGAAACGAGGACGCGTTCCCCCAGGTCTCGATCCTGTCCGAACAGAACGACCGCTTCTACCAGATGTTCGCAAGCCCCTGGATCCGCTTTTTCACGACTCCCGTCACGGCGGAATGCTTCCGCCAGGCCAATCCCATGCGCTGGAGCCGCTTCCTGCTCTCCGACCTGAATCCCTGCCTTCTTCCCGTGGGCCCCACCGCCGAATGGATCCGGCGGAGCCGGATCGCAGCGGACGAATCGAACCCCTGCCGGGTCCTGGAAACGCACCTTTCGGAACAGATCACCGCTTCCCTGGATTTCTACCGCGACATCCGCGACGCGGGCCACGAGTTTCTCTTCAAAAGCCTCTACGACAATCCCTGGCTCAAACTCACGGCCCATATCTGCAGGGACCTTGCTTACTCCGAAGACGTCACTCCGGCGTCCGCGCCTCCCGGCCGGGACGAATATTCTCGGGGCGGCTTCGCTGAAGCCGTGGTCCGGATCATGATGGCCATGGCGGGGGAGAATCGTTTTTTTGACGAAGGGGAGCTCTCTGTGATAGAAGCCCTGGTCAGGGTGAACAAACGCCTGAAGAGAATCGGCGCCAGGAGGATGAAAAGCCTGATCGAAGAGCAGTCACACCTGCTGGATGCGGACCGGGAGCTGGCCCTTTCATCCCTGGCCGATCTCCTGCGCAACCGGGATGATCGCATCGAAGCCCTGGAAATCGCAAAAAACATCGCCGACACGAATTTCCGGTCCGGCCACGGCGAAACGGAATGCATGGACAGAATCGAGAAAATCCTCACGATACGATCGACAGGAGAAGATCCATGAAATCTTTCAAGATTGCCACATACAACGTCAATTCCATCCGGTCGCGCCTGCATATCATCACCTCCTGGCTGAACCGTCATCAACCCGACGTCCTGTGCATGCAGGAAACCAAGGTGGAAGACGGGAAGTTTCCCGTACAGGCGCTCACCGACCTGGGTTATCACATCACCTTCCGGGGAAGCAGGCAGTACAACGGTGTCGCCGTCGCCTCCCGGGAAAAACCGGAACAGATTCTCTACGGGCTGGACGACGGGGGGCCCGCCGATGAAGACCGCCTGATCGCTATCCGGATGGGGGATACGTGGATTCTCAACACCTATGTTCCCCAGGGACGTGACCGGGAATCCGAACAGTTTACCTACAAACTCCAGTGGTTCGACCGGCTGAAGGCGTTCATCCGAAAGAGATGGCGGCCTGACGACCGTCTCATCTGGTGTGGAGACTTGAACGTCGCTCCCGACACGATCGATGTTTACGATCCCAAAAGGCTTCTGGGACACGTCTGTTTCAATCCGGATGTATGGGCGGCCTTTGCGGGCGTTTGCGAATGGGGCTTACAGGATGTTTTCCGGAAACATCACCCGCAGGAACCCCGTCAGTACACGTTTTTCGATTACCGCGTCCCCCACACCCTGGAGCGGGGGCTGGGCTGGCGCATCGATCACATTCTCGCCACGGCGCCCCTGTACGGGTCATCCCGGTCATGCGACATCGATCTCGAACCAAGAAGGGCGGAAAAACCGTCGGACCATACGGTGCTGGTCGCCGAATTCAACTAAATATACGGGAGGTTAACAAATCATGACCGACACATGGGATGTGAAGAAGGTCAACGAAGATCTGCTGAGAAAATTTCAGAAAATCCAGACGGAGCTTTTTACCTGCGAAACCGTAACGGAACTGTGCGAAAAACTCCTGCAGCAGATGGGAAACGAATTCAACATCCCCTTTGTCTGGATGACCCTGATCGATGAACCGGCCACGACCTACCTGAAAAAGGAACTTTTGGTATCCCCCTATCTTGCGGAAAGATTGAACTTGGTCAACCGGGAGGTGTTCACGGCAATTGTCGGGGAAAACACATTCCCTGTTTTAGCCAATGAAAATGTGAATGCTTTTTATCGTCTTCTACCGGGAAATACGAAGTACTTCATCAAATCCTTCGCCGTTTGCCCATTCGTCTTCGGTAACGGCGTCGCGGGAAGCCTCAACTGCGGCGATCCTTCCGCCACGCGATACCAGCCGGGAATGGACACGACCCTCTTGAGAAACCTGATTCAGAAGGTCTCGACGCGCCTGGCCTACTTCATTGTCTGAGAAAAGTTTTCCGTTGCATGCGGATCGGGCACGGGGCAGCCGGTGGAATCCGGCGGTTCAACCCTTCAGATGCAGCATCTTTCCCAATACCTTGGAGACATCCTTGAAATCCGGCGTCGGTACGGTCAGAAAGCGGGGCTGAAACCGGTGACCGCCGGCGATGGTTTCACGGTCCCCGTCGGGTAAAATCAGGATCGTTCTCACATCACAGATCGGCTCCCTCAGAGCTCCGAGTTCCCGAACTTCTTCCTTGCTGGATGGGCAGAGAACAAGGACCGTATCCGACAGAGGACCCTTGAGCCCCTGGGACAGGGCGGTAATCATGTTGAACACGACCAGCAGATGCTTCGGGATCATTTTTTCGATGACGCCGAGGAGCCTTCTTCCATGCGGATAACCAGCCGGGCTGTATAAAATGACCTTCATGAGCGAGCCTTGACTTCCATTTCTATGGGATTTCGTCGATGACGTTATGGCGGTCGATCAGGTGCTTCTTCATCAGTTCGTAAAGGCGCGGCCTCGACATGCCGGACACCTCGCAGGCCTTCTTGATGCT
>JAGVTI010000094.1 GCA_019136935.1 Deltaproteobacteria bacterium | reverse complement strand
GACAAAACCGTCCCGGGTGAAGGGGGAAAAAATCATCGTCGTCGATGACGTATACACGACGGGCAGTACGGCAGGAGAATGCGCCCGGGCCTTGATGCGGTCGGGTGCCGCGGGTGTGGCGATTTTAACCTTGAGTCGCGCTCTTTCCTGAACCGGCCGGCCGAAAAAAATTTTTCAAGGAAGGAGTCGATTCATGGGCAAAATCATGTCCCGGGACGATTTAAAGTCCGAAATCGATGCCCTGCACAGGCAGGGGAAAAAAATCGTTTTCACCAACGGCTGCTTCGACATCCTCCATGTCGGACATGTCCGCTACCTGCGGGAAGCGAAAAAGGAAGGGGACGTCCTGGTTCTGGCCCTGAACAGCGACACCTCCGTCCGGGCCATCAAGGGCGAGAAAAGGCCCATCGTACCTGAGGAGGAACGGGCCGACGTCATGGCAGCCCTGGAATCGGTCGACTATGTCACCATTTTCGAGGAACCGACCCCTCTTGAACTGATCGAATACCTGAAACCGGACGTTCTGATCAAGGGCGGGGACTGGGAGGAGGAAAAGATCGTCGGCCGGGACGCCGTCCGGAGCTGGGGAGGACGGGTCGCCGTCATCCCGGAAATCAAGGGAGCTTCCACCACCAATATCGTTGAGAAGATCCGGACCGTCTACCGCTCGGGGCGAATCGGAACAACGGCGAACAACAAGGATAGTTAAATATTATCGGCATATTACATTATATCGAGAATCATGGCCGGGGGTGTTTTTCTCCTTTACAAACCAGGCCCTTTCGTGTATTTAGTACGATCCTTTCGACAGACTGTGGAAAAAAATGGAGTGCATGACCATGAAGCCGGAAAAATTAGCGTTCTTCAGATTTATGTTGACTCAGAAAATCAATGAACTCCTGAACGAGGCGGAAAAAACCGTCTCGGAAATGACCAACGAAAAAGTTAATTTTCCCGATCCGACCGACCGGGCCTCCCTGGAGTCGGACAGGAATTTCGAATTGCGTATCCGGGATCGGGAGAGGAAGCTTATCGCCAAGATGCAGGAAGCGATCAAGCGCATCGACGACGGCACCTTCGGGATCTGTGAATCGTGCGGCGGGCCCATTTCGGAAAAGCGTCTTATGGCACGGCCCGTCACCACGCTCTGCATCGACTGCAAGACCAAGCAGGAAAAGCTCGAAAAGTTGAAGGGAGAGTGACCCGGGTCCGCGCTTCCTTTTCGATCGTCGGCCGCCGTCCGTTGCCCCGCGCAGGTTGTTCGGCTGACGGGGGCTTCCATTTTTTCCGGAGGTGGATTCGGAGAAACGGCCAAGATGTTCGTCAAAACCGCCGTTAACATCCCGACAGACAGGACCTTCCTCTACGCGGTCCCTCCATCTCTGGAATCCGCCGTGGAACCCGGCAAAAGGGTCCTTGTCCCTTTCGGCAAGAAAACCCTTGCCGCCTACATCCTGGAAGTTCTGGCGGAATCGGATCACCCTGAAACCAGAGACATCCTCCGTATTCTCGACACGGAACCCCTTTTCGACCCGGAAGATCTGCTCTTCTACCGCTGGCTGTCCGGTTACTACCTGCAGCCCATCGGCAGGATCCTGGCGGAAGCACTTCCCCCGGGCATCACCCCCAAAATCGAACGGTTGATTTTACCGGCGCCCCGTTGTGACGTCCCGATCGAGGAGACTCTTTCCGAGCAGGAAACGTTCCTGATGAATCTCCTTCGGGACAGGCCCGGCGGAATCTCACAGACGGAGGCCGGCCGGCTCATGGCCGGCAGGGCCTTGTCAGATTCCCTGGCGGCGCTCCAGGAACGCCGCCTCATCGTCATTGAGGAACGGATCAAACACGTCGGTATCGGCAGTAAAACGGAAAAGTGGGTTTCCCGCGCCGTGCCGTTTCCGGATGGAGTCACCCTCACGGCCAGGCAGCAGGCGCTTCTCGATTCTATTGGAAGCAGCGGCGACATACCCCTTTCCGGGTTGAAAGGCAGCCGTTGTTATACACCGGCCCTGCTGGAGGCGCTCAGGAAAAAGGGATGCCTCCGCATAACGGAAAAAGAAACGTTCCGTGGAAACGCAACACCCTCCCAGGCGGGCCGCCTGGCTGAACGGCCCGTCCTCAACCCGGAACAGGTTAAGGCGGTCCGGAAAATCGGGGAAAAACTCGGACAGGCACGTTTTTCCGTCATTCTTCTCCATGGCGTGACGGGAAGCGGGAAAACCGAGGTCTATCTGAACGCCGCGGAGGAGGCGCTCCGAAACGAAGGCGGCGTTCTTTTTCTGGTGCCGGAAATATCCCTGACGACCCAGCTTACAAAACGAATCCGCTCCCGTTTCCCGGAACGTGAAATCGCGGTCCTTCACAGCGACATCCCCGCAGCCGTTCGTTACGACCAGTGGCGGCGCATCCGCCGGGGAGACGTTAAAATCGTCGTCGGGGCGCGGTCCGCCGTCTTCGCCCCCGTGAAGAACCTGAGGCTGGTCGTTGTCGACGAAGAGCACGACGGGTCGTACAAGCAGGACGAGCGGACCTGCTATAACGGGCGGGACGCCGCCATCATCCGGGGGCGGATGTCCGGCGCGGTCGTTGTTCTGGGATCCGCCACGCCGGGACTGCAGACCTATTATCACGCCCGGTCGGGTAAATATGCCTGCCTTTCCCTTCCCAGCCGGGTTGAAAACAGGCCCCTGCCGGAAGTGGAAATCGTCGCCATGGACAAAGAAAGGGATGAAACGGGAACCGTTCCCGTCCTTTCCACCCCCCTGGTCCGTGCCATATCCGACAGCCTAAGCGGAGGATACCAGACCCTGCTGTTTCTCAACCGGCGGGGCTTTCACACCTTTTTCTACTGCCCGGACTGCCGGAACGGGTTCTCATGCCCCCATTGCACGGTTTCCCTGACCTTCCACAGCGATACGAATCGTCTGCACTGTCATTACTGCGATTACAGCGAAAAAATGAGAGAAACCTGCCCCGCCTGCGGAGGAGGGCGCGTACTCCGTTACGGAACCGGAACGGAACGCCTGGAGGCCGAGGTCCGGCGGCATTTCCCCCAGGCCGCCATCGGGCGGATGGACCGGGACACGGTCGCCGGACGGGGGAATCGCGAAGAGATACTCCGGCAGCTGGAGAAACGGGAAATCGATATCCTCGTGGGAACCCAGATGATTACCAAAGGTCATGATTTCCCCCTTATCAACCTGATCGGCGTGATTTCCGCGGATCTGTCCCTGAACGTTCCCGACTTCCGGGCCGCCGAACGGACATTCCAACTCCTCACCCAGGTTTCGGGACGGAGCGGACGGGGGGATGTTCCGGGCCGGGTCATCATCCAGAGCCTCAATCCGGACCATTACGCCGTCATGAAGGCCAGCCGGCACGATTACCCGTCCTTCTTCGAAGAGGAAATCAAACTGCGCAAGAACTTCTCCTATCCTCCCTTCTCCCGCATGATCACCCTTCACCTCTCCGCCGTCGACCCGGTCCGGGCGCAGCGGGACATGGAAGTCCTGAAGATGGACCTGACGGCGATACGGAACCGTGAACGGTCCTATCAGCGGATCGAGGTCATCGGACCGACCCGTTCACCCATCGAAAGAATCCGGGGAAGGTACCGCTGGCAGATTCTCCTGAAAGGGAAAGAAATCAAATCCCTCCACGGGCTGGCCCGGGAAATCCTCCGTCTGGGAAAGACGGGTTCCCTGCGGATCATACCCGACGTGGATCCTCTCCATTTCATGTAGCCCCCTTTTTCTTGACAGGCCGGTCCCATTTTCCTATATTCCGGCCCAAGGAGGCCACACCATGCACAAACCGTCCATCCTTTTCATGGGAACACCGGAGTTTGCCGTCCCGTCTCTGAAAATCCTGATCGATCATCGGATGCCCCTGGCGGGCGTCGTCACCCAGCCGGACCGCCCCAGGGGAAGGGGACGCCAGTTGGCGCCGCCGCCGGTCAAGATTCTCGCGGAAGCCCATGGTCTTTCCGTCCTTCAACCGGAAAGAATCCGGGACGAGGCGTTCCTGCAGGTTTTCCGGGATCTCGCGCCGGAACTCGTCGTCGTCGCCGCCTTCGGGCAGATTCTGCCGGGAGAAATGATCAGCAGGCCCCCTCTGGGCTGCATCAACGTGCATCCGTCCCTGCTGCCGAAATACCGGGGGGCCGCCCCCATCCAGCGGAGTCTGATCAACGGGGACGAGACGACGGGCATGACGATCATGAGGATGGACGAAGGCGTCGATTCGGGGGATATTTTACTTCAGGAGCCGGTGCCGATCCTGCCGGAGGAGAATTTCGGAAGCCTCCACGACCGCCTGGCTGAAATAGGAGCCCGGATGCTCTACCGGACCATCGAGATGATCATCGATCAGTCGGTCCGTCCCATCAGGCAGGACCATGCGAAGGCCACCCCGGCCCCGAGGATCCGGAAAGAGGACTGTGTGATCGACTGGAGCAGGAGCGTCAAGGAGGTGCTGTCCCTGATCCGGGGCTTGTCTCCCGATCCCGGGGCGTACACGTTCCTGAACGGCAAGAAACTGAAGATCTACGCCGCCCGGGGCGAGGCATCCCCTTCACCGCCGGCGCCGGGCTCCGTCAGCAACCCGGCTGCAGGCGAACCGGCCGTCGCCGCGGCGGACGGGTTCGTTTATCCGGAGGATATCCAGATGGAAAACAAGAACCGGATGTCCGTAAGGGATTTTCTGCGGGGTTATCGGATCACACCGGGAACCACCATGGGTTAACCTGGAGGGCAAAACAAACCCTCGTTCTCTCTCCGTGCGGCCCCCACTAATCTTTCTCGATATGGGAGATGTCGGCTTCCAGGACCTCCCGAATTTTCTCCGACAGGTTGTTGGCCGAAAAAGGTTTCTGAATAAAGGCCAGGGCGCCTTGGTCGATGATTTCCTGGGCCTGCCCTTCGACACTGTAGCCGCTGGATAGAATCACCCGGACGCAGGCGTTGATCCGCTTCAACCTCTCGAAAACTTCCCGGCCGCCCATGCCCGGCATGATCATATCCAGAATGACGAGGGAAATCTCGTCCTGCCGGGAACGGTAGATCTCAATGGCTTCGGAACCCGACGAAGCGGTGACGACCGTGTATCCCAGCATCCTCAGGATCCGCCGCGTCACGATGAGAACCACCTCCTCATCGTCGATGAGAAGAATCGTCTCGCCGCCTTTCTTCAGCTCTTCCGACGGCCTCATCTTCTCCTCCTCCAGCCTGGCCTCAGAAGCCGGCAGATAAATCGTGAAAACGGATCCTTCGCCTCTTTCCGAATGCACGTTGATGAATCCGTGGTGCCCCCTGACGATCCCGTAGACCGTCGCCAGGCCCAGGCCCGTTCCCCGCCCCATTTCTTTCGTCGTGAAGAAAGGTTCGAATATCCTTTCCCGGGTCCACTCATCCATGCCGACACCGGTATCCCTGATGGTGATGCAGACGTAAGAACCCGGGACGAGGTCGATATCGGCCGCTTCTTCTTCGTCAATCAGGACATTCGACGTATCGAGAAACAGATCGCCGCCGCCGGGCATCGCCTGCCAGGCATTCAGGAACAGGTTCAGCAGAACCTGCTCGACCTGGGGCCGGTCGACGTCAACGATCCAGAGGGAATCCCCGTAGGAACGGTGGATATTCAGTTCTTTCCGGGTCCGGGAAAACATGCTCAGGGTCTGTTCGACGAGTTCGTTTATGTTCGTCGGCCTGACTTCGTACCGGCCGCCCCGGGCATAGCCGAGGAGTTGCTTGGTCAGGTCGGCCCCGCTGCGGACCTGCTTTTCGATCGCTTCAAGATGCTCGTAAAAGGGATGCTTCTCGTCGATCTCCAGAAGCATCAGGGAAGCGTATCCTTGGATACCCATGAGCAGGTTATTGAAATCGTGGGCGATTCCCCCCGCCAGGGTTCCGATGGCCTCCATCTTCTGCGCTTCCCGGAGTTGGATTTGCATCTGCTGGTACTCGGTAATATCCTCGAAAGTCAGCAGGTGATTCTGGTTGGGCATGATGACCGACCGGAAATGAATGGTTTTTTCACCTCCATTCTTGCAGCGCATGTTCAGAATCCGCTCCCGCATACTGGCCGGTTCCGGTTTGGTCATCGCGTCGTCCTGATAAAAGGAAGCAAACTCATTCCGGTACATCGGATCCGGATACGCCATTTCAAACCACGTCTTCCAGTCGGGAAGATCTTCCCGGCTATAGCCGAAAATTTTGGTGAACCGTGGATTAAAATAGTCGAATTGCCGATCGGGATTCAGAACGGCAATTCCCACCGGCGTGCTTTCCGCAAGAAGACGGAAGCGATTTTCACTCTCCCGGAGGGCCTCTTCGGATTTGATCCGCTCCGTGATATCGCGAACCACCGCTTGAACCACCTCTTTCCCCTCCATCTCGAACCGGCTCAGCAGGATTTCACAGGGGAAAAGGGTTCCGTCTGTCTTTTTGTGCACCCAATTAAAGGAGCTGGACCCGTTTTCGAGGGCTTTTTCGATGTGGCGCAGCGACTCCTGCCAGGAGTCCACCCCCGAAGACTGGAAGGGGGGGGACATATCCGCCGGGTGGTGGGCCGTGAATTCCTCTTTCGTCCCGCATCGATACATGTCCAGGGTTGCCTGGTTGCAATCCTTGAACCCCTCCTTGTCAAGGATCATGATGGCGTCCTTGGAATATTCGAAAAGGTTCCGGAATTTCTGCTCCGATATGCGCAGGGCCTCCTCGGCATGATGCCGTTCTTCGATCTCCTTCACCAGTTCATCGTTGATGACCCGGAGTTTCGCCTCGCTTTCCTCCAGGCGCTGCTTGGAAACCGTCGTCGTGGCCAGGCGGACGAACATGTTGTTAAAATCCGTCACCAGGGCGCCCAAATCGCCTCTGACCGGGGACTCGACGGAAACGTTGAATTCACCCTTATTGACTTTCGCCGTCGCTTCCCTCAGGCCGTCGATCGTCCGGGAGAAATATTTTCCGATCCAATAGGAGAAGAAGAACAGAAGTCCACCGGCCACGATGAGCAGAATCAGGGACGACTGCCAGAAAGCCGTGGAAAAAGCATTGACGGTCCGGATAAGTCCCGCCGTCATTTCACGGAAGGCTTCGTGAGTGAGCCGCATCGGCTCGGCATACTCGTCCAGGTAACTCGTACTGGACACGGCCAGGCGGACCCCGTCCGCCGTTGTCGTATTGAGACCGATCATGTACATATATTTCGTATAGACCTGACCGTCAAAATCCGTCCAATTATAGTAGCAGCCAGCACGCTTCTGAAGACGGACCTCCTCCGTCAGGGGCAACAATCCGGGAAAGAGTGTATCGTATTCTTCGACCTCCCGGTTCTCCAGCTCCGCGTTCAGGTGGAAGCGGCAGATCCCGGTCGAGAGATCGTGGACGGACGTGTAACCCGATATGCCGAAGGGCTGTACGGCCAGACGCCTGAATTCCAGGGATTGCTGCAGATCGTGAAGAGTCAGGCCGCGGTGCTGGGCAAGGTAGATATCCAGCTGCAGGACGACGTCTTCGGCCTTTTCCCGGATCGAAGTTTCCGCCATGTTCCGGATGGCGCGGTCGATGCGGGACTGCGTCTGTTTTTCAATTTTGTCGACTCCCCGGTTGATCTCGCCGACAAAGCTCCGGTTATGGAAGTTGAAGGCGATGATGAAAAAAACAACGGGAATCAGAACGGCACACAGAGTCAGAATAATGAGCCGTGTTCCGAAGCGTCGGGGATTGAATCTGTGAAGCCAAGCCATACGATCTATCTCCCGTGGTTAAAAAGTAAAAAGACCGATAGATTTCCAGGAACAGGGATGTTCAATCGATTTCTAAGGAATTGATTTCCTATCGGAAGATCCGCAAAGTCCATGGAAAAAAGAATCCCCCCAAATGCAGTTCAGTCAGTCATGATGAAGCCGCAAAAAGTCGAAAAAACATTTATTCCGTCATTCCGGACAAGCGTAGTTCGATCCGGAATCCAGTCTTCTCAGCCAGTTATGGATGCCGGATCAAGAGGCTGTGCCGCAACTGGTATTTTTGTCATTTCGACCGCAGGGAGAAATATTAAAGTGAAGTTATTTCATCATATTAAGATTTCTCGCATTCGCTCGAAATGACCGTTTTTGTAATTATGACACAGCCTCCAAGTCCGGCATGACAGCCTGACTCACTTTTTACGAGGCCATCTGTCATGCAGATCAAATAACCGGGAAAGCGGATATTCAGGTTGAAAACAACGTTCTACATACGCTACAAGGAAATAATTATCTATAAAAAGATAGGGGATTCAACTCATAAATGACCAACAAACCCTCTTCATCCCGCCCGCTTTCGCCCCGGCAATTGGCTGTACGAACGCTGAATCGGGTGGACGAACAAGGTTCCTACGCCGAACCGCTTCTGGATTCGTACCTGAGCGCTTACCTGCCGGACGACATCAAAAACCGTAAACTGGTCACCCAAATCGTCTACGGCACCCTGCGCATGAGAGGATACCTGGACTGGATGATCGAGCAATTCTATCACGGCTCCTTCCCCGCCATGGACAACACATTGAAAAATATCCTGCGCACGGCAGCTTATCAACTCTTTTACATGGACCGGATTCCGTCTTATGCCGTGGTCAACGAAGCGGTCAGGATAACGGAGTCCGCTTTCCGGGGCAGGGGCGCCTTGGTAAATGCCCTTCTCCGGAATATCATCCGCAGGAAGGACACCTTGTCCCTCCCTGAACAAACGCGTGATTTTCCTCTGTATATCGCCGTCGTGCACTCCCATCCGCAATGGCTTGTGGAAAAATGGATCGCCCTTTTCGGCGAAGACGAAGCGATCCGCCTGTGTTCGGCCTTCAACGAGATCCCTCCCGTCACGGTTCGGGTCAATACGCTGAAAGATTCCCGGGAAGCCGTCCTTTCGGAGATGTGCCGGGCCGGATGGGAAGCCGCCGCATCCCATTACTCCCCCGACGGTATCCGGATCGGCCGTTCCGAACGCCCCGTCCGGGATACGCCCTGGTTCGGACAGGGAAGAATCCAGATCCAGGATGAAGGATCGCAGCTCATCTCCCGGCTCGTGGACCCGCAACCCGGCGATACCGTTTTGGATCTGTGCGCCGGCACGGGGGGAAAAACGGCGCACCTGGCCGCCCTGATGCGAAACAGGGGCAAGATTCTCGCCGTGGACAATCAGGAGAAGAAACTGCAATCCCTGCAGGCCATGAACGGCCGCCTGGGTGTAAACTGCGTCGAGACCCTTTGCCGGGACGGCCGTGAATCGCCGCCGGACCATCTCCTGGAAACATTCGATTGCGTCCTGGTCGATGCCCCCTGCACGGGTCTCGGCACCTTGAAAAGAAATCCCGAAATCAAGTGGCGCCTGACCCCCGCCGAGATCGTTCGGGCGGTCTCCCTCCAGAGCGGCCTTCTGGACAGCGCCGCCCGTTACCTCAAAAAAGGCGGGCGGCTTGTTTACAGCACCTGCAGTCTTCTTCCCGAAGAAAACGAGGAGATTATCCGCGCTTTCCTTTCCCGCCACGGCGCATTCCGCCATGAAAGAAACGTCACCACCATCCCCGGGGACTGCCTGGACCGGAACGGTTTCATGAAAACCCTTCCCCACCGTCACGGCATGGACGGTTTTTTCGCCGCCCTCCTGGTCAAATCCGTATAAACCTTCAGGATAGACCGCGACTTGAATTCGATTGACTTTGTTCGCCCAAACATGGTAGGCAACGGTTTGATTTAACGGCACCTCTCCTCCTCTTGCGGCAGGTGCTTCGTGAAATTCTTTAATCCGATTACCTGTTAACATTCCGTAGGATCCGGCCAAACGATCCTGTTTTATTTACAACGGAGGATTGCATGTTTTTAAAACAAGTTGAAGTCAGCCCCATGGTTGTGTTCGCCTATATCGTCGGCGATCCCGCAAGCGGAAAGGGGCTTGTGATCGATCCCGCCGACGACGTGGATTACCTGATCGGCCTGGCCGGCGATAACGGCATCCAGATCGATTACATCGTCAACACCCACGGCCATGTCGACCATATTTCCGGAAACCGGGAAATGAAGGAAAAGACCGGCGCGTCCATCATCATCCATGAACTGGACGCACCCATGCTGGAGAATACTCCGCCGGTCATGCTCCGCATGTTCGGCGCCACCCAGTCGCCCCCGGCGGATCGGACCGTCAGGGACGGAGACCTGATCACCGTCGGTGCCGTTTCCCTCCGGGTTCTCCATACCCCCGGCCACACACCGGGTGGCATGGTCCTGTACGCGGATGGTTTCGTTTTCACGGGGGATACGCTTTTCGTCGAAGCGGTCGGACGAACGGACCTGCCGGGTGGATCGTGGCCGGTCATGCACCGCTCCATCAAGGAAAAAATCTTCACCCTCCCGGACGAAACAAGAGTCCTGCCGGGACATAATTACGGTCGCATGCCCACCTCCACCATCGGACATGAGAAGAAATATAATCCGTACGTGCAATAAACAATACATCAACGTGACCGTCGGATGCCTCCGGCGGTGAAAAGGAGGTTTGAGATGACAAGTTCAGGCCTGATCAGAACCCATTTCCCCAAACTGAACCTGATCAACACGGGAAAGGTCCGCGATCTTTATGAAGCCGGCCCCTACCTGCTCATCGTGGCAACGGACCGCATCTCCGCTTTCGACGTGGTCATGCAGGAACCGATTCCCGAAAAAGGTAAAATACTGACCCAGATGTCGATTTTCTGGTTCAAAAAAATGGAGCACCTGATCGGGCACCACCTCGTTTCGACGGACCCCGCCGATTATCCCGCCGAGTGCCTTCCCTACCGGGAAGATCTGGAGGGGCGGAGCATGCTCGTCAAAAAGGCCAAGGCCCTGCCCGTGGAATGCATTGTCCGGGGATACCTGAGCGGTTCGGGATGGAAGGATTACTGCGTGGACCGAACCATCTCCGGGATCAGGCTTCCGGAGGGGCTCAAGGAGTCGTCCCGGCTGCCGGAGCCGATCTTCACCCCGACGACGAAGGCCCCCGAAGGCCAGCACGATACCGCCATCTCCCGGCAGGAGGTAGAGGATATCCTGGGAAGCGAGATCACCGGCAAAATCATCGAAAAGAGCATGATCATCTACAAGGAAGCGGCGGAAATCGCCGACCGGGCCGGCATTATCATCGCCGATACGAAGTTCGAATTCGGACTCCTGGGTGATGAAGTGATCCTGATCGACGAGCTGCTCACACCGGATTCGTCGCGATTCTGGCCGAAGGACGACTATGAGGAAGGGCGCCCCCAGAGGAGCTTCGACAAGCAATTTCTCCGGGACTATCTCCTTTCCCTCAGTTGGAACCAGAAACCGCCGGCACCCCACCTGCCGCCGGATATTATCGAAAAGACGAAAGAAAAGTACGAAGAAGCCCTGAGGCGGTTGACACAATGACCCGGGCAACCTGCCACGCGCCTATTGACACGGGAGCCCTTGATGACTATTGTATGTGCCCGAAAGGACAGATGCTCCGCATCGGCTTTCGCGGGGAAGGATGTCCCGTTCATCGGAAGGTAAGGTATAGTACAATAGCATGATAAAGCGTTGTTATTACGAAGTTCTCGGCGTCGAGAGAACGGCGTCCGACGAGATCATAAAAAAGAGTTACCGGAAAATGGCCATGCTCTATCATCCGGACCGGAATCCCGAGAACAAGGAAGCGGAAGAAAAATTCAAGGAAGCGGCGGAAGCCTACGAGGTTCTCTCCGACCCCGAAAAAAGGGAAATTTATGACCGCTACGGCCACGACGGATTAAACGGCAGCGGATTCCGCGGTTTTTCCGGTTTCGAGGACGTTTTCTCCAGCTTCAACGACATTTTCTCGGACATCTTCGGCACAGGCGCCGGCGGACGATCCCGGTCGCGGACGGCGGCACGGGCCGGAGCGGATCTGCGTTACGATTTGAAGATCTCCTTTATGGACGCAGCCTTGGGCACTTCCACGGATATTGACGTGGCGAAGCATACCGTCTGTCACGAGTGCTCCGGAAGCGGCTCCGAACCGGGCAAGAAGGCCGTCGTCTGCCCGCGGTGTCATGGCCGGGGCCAGGTGGTCCAGTCCCAGGGTTTCTTCAGCGTCAGCACCACCTGCCCGCAATGTCACGGCATGGGGCAGATCATAACCCACCCCTGCAAGTCATGCAAAGGAAGCGGACGGGTCGGTGTCACCAAAACCGTCAACCTGAAAATCCCCGGCGGTGTGGAAACCGGTTCCAGGCTGCGCCTGCGCGGTGAAGGTGAAGAGGGAAATTACGGGGGGCCGAACGGCGACCTGTACGTCTTCATCCACGTGGAAGCTCATGACTATTTCGACCGCCGAGGCTACGATCTCTACTGCCGGGTGCCCATCACCTTTGTCCAAGCGGCGCTGGGAGCGAAAATCGATATCCCAACCCTGACAGGTTCGGAAAAACTGAAAATACCGAAAGGAACTCAACCGGGGGCCATCTTCCGATTGAAGGGGAAAGGGATCCCCCACCTCCGGGGAATGGGACGAGGCGACCAGATCATCGAAACGGTGGTGACCATCCCGACGGAATTGACCCGAAAGCAGGAAGAACTGCTGAACGAGTTGGCCAAACTTGAATGAAGTGTAACGAAAGGAGCTTTTCATGAAAACGAAACGGACCCTCGTGATTTTATGTCTGACGTGTCTCATCTGTCTGGGCGGCTGTGCCCCCCTGATCGTCGGCGGCGCCGCCGTTGGGGCCGGTTCGGGCACCGATGTCTATATAAACGGTGAGCTGCGGGTGGAGTACAACGTGTCCTTCGAAAAGGTCCGGACGGCCTGCGAAATGACCGTCGCCGAACTGGGAGGAAAGGAAGTGGTCCCCGATTGGAGAATCGGCGAAGGATCGATCACGACCGTCATCCGCGGTGAAAAGGCGAAACTCCATCTCGAATACAAGGGCAAGGAAACGACGCTTCTTTCCATCCGCGTCGGATTCTTCGGGAACAAGTCTTCCTCCCAGCTAATCAAGGATAAAGTCAGCGAGTACCTGATCAAGAATCAGTGAATCGCCCGGATTCATGCCTTTATTCGAATATACAGCACTTAACCCGAAGGGGGATCAGGTTAAGGGTGTCGCCGAAGCGGCAAATCCTTTCGGGGCAAGGCAAAAATTACGGGACAGCGGTGTATTCCCTGTTAACATTCGTGAGATTTCAGAAGAAAACTCGGAAAGTAAAACTGCAGGCTTCAGACTTTTTGAAAAGATAACCCAGGTAAATATCACCCTTTTCACGCGTCAGCTAGCCACTCTTCTCAATGCAGGCCTGCCTCTGGTTCCCTCGCTGGCAACCCTCTCGCATCAGGCGGCCAACCCTCAGTTGAAGAAAGTCCTCGTGCAGGTTAAGAAGGACGTCAGGGAGGGAAACAGTTTCGTTCAAAGCCTCTCCCGTTTCCCGCATATTTTCCCGGTCTTCTATGTCAACATGATCCGTTCCGGTGAGGCATCGGGTACCCTGCATATTGTTCTGGAGCGGCTGGCCGACTTCAACGAAAAGCAGCAGGCCCTGAAAATGAAAATCCGGTCTGCGTTGGCCTACCCCGTTCTGATGTCCATTATCGGCGGCCTGGTCCTTTTTTTCATGATGACCTTTATTGTCCCCAACATCACCAGAATCTTC
>JAGVTI010000152.1 GCA_019136935.1 Deltaproteobacteria bacterium | reverse complement strand
TTACGGTTTGAAAAGAAGATGAGAGAAACGGAAATCGAAAACGTTGCCTTCTGGAAAGAACAGGTGGACCGTATTCTGGCGATGAAACCGGAGGGCGTCGCCCCGCTTCAGGTACAGATCAAAAAATTATCGGATATGATGGGCAACCGGATCACGATGCTGAAAAAAGGAATTTTATGAAAAGTATTGCCAATTTTCTGTTTGAAATGGGCATGTTGAAAAAGACACCCCGGACAGGCTTTCAATTTCTGGGTTCAGGGAAAGAGTCCGTGGCGGAACATGTCCTCCAGGTCATCTTCATCGGTTATACCCTGTGTAAAATAGAGAAACGGGCGGATGAACTCAAGGTCATGAAGATGTGCCTGATTCACGATCTGCCGGAGGCCAGGACGGGGGATATGAATTATGTCAATAAAAAGTACGTCACCGTCGATGAAAAAAAAGCGGTCAGGGAGCTGACGGACACGTTGTTTTTCGGCGAGGATATCCGGAACGCCATGGAAGAATTCAACGGCAAAAAAACGCTGGAGTCTCATTTGGCCCACGACGCCGATCAACTGGCCCTGCTTTTGCAATTGAAGGAAAACGGCGACTTGGGAAACAAGTACAGCCAGGAGTGGATCCGCTTCGTTCTGAAAAGACTGTGCACGGAAACGGCCAAGAAGGTTGCCCGGTCCATCCTGGAAACCGACTCGGCGGAATGGTGGTTCACGGATGAAAGTGACTGGTGGGTCACGGCGAACAACAATCGAGGTCATCATGACGGATAAAAAAATCAACCGTGTCCTGATCGGCCTGGTTTCCCTGTTATGCCTGATCGCCTGCGCCGGGATGCAGGGCAATCGGGGACAGGCGGAAGGACATCTGGCAGTGGGGGCGGCGTTCATCAAATCGGGGGAGTATACGGAGGCCTTGCGGGAACTGTTCGCCGCCGAGAAAATAACGCCCAATGATCCAACGGTACACTACTACCTGGGAATCGCCTACCTGGGAAAAGAGGCGCGTGACAGGGCTTTCAGGGAATTTCAGAAAGCGGTGGACCTGAATCCCGACTACTCCGAAGCGCATAACTACCTGGGGACATTGTATCTCGAAAGGAACCAGTGGGACCCGGCCATTGCCTCCTTCGATCGTGCCCTGTCGAACATTCTTTACGATACCCCGGCCGTTTCCCTGTACAATAAAGGATGGGCCCTGTATAAGAAAGGGGAATATCGGAAATCCGTCGAATGCAACCGCAAGGCGATGAAGTTGAGGGATGCCTATCCCCTGATGCCCCTTTTACAAAAAAATACGGGCCTGTCATGCCTTGCCCTGGCTCAGCACCCGGAGGCTTCGGATCATTTTACGCGGGCCCTCAAACTGGTTCCGGACTTCGCCGAGGCCCAATATTGGCTGGCCGTTACAAAGGTTCGGCAAAGGAATTACACGGAGGCAAGCGGCCTCTTCCAGGACCTGATTCAGAAGAACCCGCAGTCGGAATTTTCAGTCAGGGGAAAAGAGATGCTGGAGAAGATGAAAAAGGGGAAATACGAAGAGGTCCGTTGGAATCCCTGATCGATCAGGTCGAAAGCAGGCTTTGCATCTCCGTTTTAAAAATCTCGTACGTATCCCGGTTGTACAGGATAAAATGAACGATTCGGATATCGTCGTGGGTATTGAGGTACGAGACAACGGTTTCCAGGGCGATCCGTGCCGCCTGTTGCAGGGGATAGCCGTAGGCGCCCGTGCTCAAGGCGGGAAAGGCCAGCGATTTGATCCCGTGCCGGGATGCCAGGACCAGGCATGACCGGTAGGCGCTTTCCAGCGTTTTTGCCTCGTCATGCCGGCCGTCGCGGTAAATCGGTCCTACGGCATGGATGACGTATTGCGCCGGCAGGCGTCCGCCGGCAGTCAGAACCGCCGATCCGGGGGGGCAATGCCCGATTTTCCTGCATTCTTCCAGGATGGCGGGACCTCCGGCGCGGTGGATGGCCCCGTCCACTCCACCTCCTCCCCGCAATCCCGAGTTGGCCGCGTTGACGATGGCGTCGGTGGTTTCCCTCGTGATATCACCGATTTTCAACGTCAGCAGGCAGGCATTGATCCGCGCTTCCATTCAACCTCGTCCTTCCCGAACAGCGATGCCTTTTCCCGATATCGGCAGGCGATAGCTCTTTTCGATACGGTCCCGGTTTCCAGGGACCGTTTGATCGTCCTGGGAAAGGCTCCGTTCTGGAAAAAGGAGCCCTCCTTGGATGTTGTAAAAAATGACCGGATCCCCCTTCCTGATCCGCCCAGGGGCGCATTTCCCGAACCGGTGAGGAAATGCGGTTCAAGGGTTTCATCTTCCTGGCCGGTTCTGTAAGCCATCCTGATTGAGTTGGAGAGAGGATATTCATGGGGCATGGAAAAAGCTCCTGTACAATACATCCGTCATCATTAAATTGGTTTTATATAGATCATTTTCGTTTTTCTTGCAGCAAAGAATCCTTGTGAATGGATGATGAAAACGGTAGTTCCTCTTAAAAGATCGACCTCTATTGAAAAATAGGGCTATGCATGCTAAGAAAAACAGATTTTACTGATAACTTGGGCGCAAGTGAAAACCGAAAAATCCATAGACGAAGTGCTGCAGGAAGAATTTCTCCGGGAACGGGCGGCGGTATTGTCGAGAGCCGCGGAGAAATTAACCAGGACACTGGACCTTCTCTCCCGCATCGAAGAACAGATCTCCAGAGATGCCGAAGCCATGGAATGTCTCAATCATGATGAGGCCGATCGAAAAGCCGTCTCCGGGGGCGACGGGATAGGGAAGGAAATGATCCTGGAGCAGATCAACCGGAACATCGATTATTTTAATAAAACGAGGGAAAACGCCAAAATCGATTACTATTATCTCATTGTAACCCGCGAAGCGCTGGGGTTGAGAAAACATCACTGGGTGGAAGAGTTGTATTCGATTCCGTCCAAGAAGAAGCATATCTAAATCTAAGGATGACGAATGGATTTATTGAAGAAACAGAGACTGAAAATGGTGGAAACACAGATCCGCTCCCGGGGCATTGCCGATCCGAGAGTTCTGGCCGCCCTGGAAAAGATTCCCCGGCATATCTTCGTCGACGGCGGGATCAAGGAACAGGCCTACCAGGACAACCCCCTGCCCATCGGGGAAGGGCAGACGATTTCTCAGCCCTATATCGTCGCCCTGATGACCCAGGCCTTGGAAATATCCCCCAAGGACAAGGTCATGGAAATCGGAACCGGCTCCGGATATCAGACCGCGCTCCTGGCGGAACTTGCGGATCAGGTCTTTTCCGTCGAAAGAATCGCCGTTCTGGCGTCAAGAGCCAGGAAATGCCTGGATGCGCTGGGTTATTTTAACGTGGCGATAAAAGTGGGCGACGGGACTTACGGCTGGAAGGAAGAGGCGCCCTTCAATGCCATTATCGTGAC